>JAQBZS010000885.1 GCA_027622115.1 Planctomycetota bacterium
TTAATTTCAGCGTCGCCCCTTAATTGTTCAAGTTGTTTCGGCTTCGTCGCTAAGTATTCGCCGCTCATGGTGTGCCTCCGCTGTTGTTGCCGTCCCGTTCCAGCTTGGCGAGGTGCTCGTCAAGGATGAGGAGGATCTCGGCTTGCTTGTTGCGGTCTCGCTTATTGAGTTCCGCGAAGCGACGAGGCGTCAGCCCGCCCGCGTCTTTCGCCCACAAATCCGCCCCGTACTCCAGCAGGAGTTTGACCACGGCCGGACGATGCCAACCGCATGCGAGATGCAGCGGAGTTCGGCCTCGGCTCTTGCGAGCGTTGGGGTCGGCCCCCAGTTCAAGCAACAACCTCGCAACGTCCGGCTTCCCAAGATAACCGCAATGATGCAGAGCTGTGCCGCGTCCGGTTCCGTTGCCATCAACCTGCCGCTCAATGAATTCAGGATGCGAAATGAGGAATTGGCGAACCTCGTCAACTGGGCGGAAAAGAATGGTTCGCTGGTACTGCTTCAGGAGCTGTTCCTGACGTTGTTGCGCCTGTTCCGCATTGGTCGTCTGTTCCGACTTTGTCTTTGAGGTCTGGCTCGGAAGTGTCGAGTCCGATTTCGGAAGCGATAAGAATGTCTTCGAAATAGCACTCACTAACACAAACACGCAGATGACGAACACGATCGCCCCTGGCAGGGCGAACGTCGACATGGCTGGGTGATGGCGAACCTTGGTGCTCAGCAGTTTGGGAAGCCGTACTCCAGCGACTGCTCCAAGGATGGTTCCGGCAAACATCCCGAGCACGTACCACATGATCGCGCTATTCGACGGAATCGGCCTACTGAGCACAATCAGGCCACGGAGCAGCCACACGCTGAGAAATCCGATCATCGCGCCGAGAATGATGCCCGCCACGGTTAGACCGCAACCGGCGCCGTATCGAGGCGGCACCCATAACGTCTCGGTGTATTCGACGTCACGGCCAACTTTGGTGACGACGTTGATTCCCCACCATTGCCAGAACGGTGTCACTTGAGGCATGCCTTCGGGAATCGAGAAGCAACAATTGCTTCGCACCGAATCACCCGGATCAATCGATGGGAAATCAAACGAGTTGTTTGTTTGCCACGTTTGCGGCCACTTGTGAGTGCGAGCGTCATCATGCGGCCGGCACGCGGAACCGCTCGACCTGTCCGACCTGTTGTCAGCAACATGCCGCGACAACTCCAGTCGCAACGAGACGTTGTGCAGTGTTTTGCCCGAACGATTCGGCTGCACGCATTCGACATGCAACTCGCTGCCCGGTGCCAACGGCGTGCCGGAGACGCGAACCTCGGCGTCGCCCATCCGGCGGCGACGTGCCTGTCCTTTGTTGCGAAACCAATAGGCGACTCCCGGCGGAATCATCATCACAAAGCCGATGATCACAAACAGCGTGAGGATGGTTTCGAGCACGGACTCGCGGTGCGCCCTCATGCGGGCCAAAGCCAGGATGCCGCCGAAGAACAACGACCACATCAAGGACGCGGTCGCCCAACAACCCACTTGCCGCAAACCGAATTGTTGCGACGCCATGGTCCCGCTGATCGGGTGCAGCAACAGTTTGTGGTAGACGTCTTCCTCGGATGGAGTGCGCACCTCTTGAAGCAGTTCGTCCAACGACTCCTGCGCTGTTCCGTCAACGGGCTTGTCGCCGCGTGACTCCAAGAAGGCTTTGCGTTGCCGAGGCGCCTCTCGTTCCGGCTTTGAGCTGGTCGCCTCAAGCTCGGTTTCAATGGCGTCAGTCGCGATGCCGAGATACTCACCAAGCCGCCGGACAACCTTGCGTTCGCGATCGTCCAACCGGCCATCCGCCGCAGCAACTTCCACGGCGAAGTGAAACATCAACCGCTTGCCAGAGTTACTCCGCGGTGCAGGGCACTTTCGCTTTGGCTGCTTGCGAACTTCGCGAGCGATCCGGAGTTGATGCTTCTTGCTCAGTCCCAATGCATCACCGATGCGGTCCAAAGCACGGGCTTCTCGCCAAATCCGACCATCCGCCATCGCCACAAATTGGCACGCCACAAAGATCGCGCGGCAATCCGAGTCGGCGCATTGGGCCAGAAGTGTTTCGACATCACACAACTCAACATCCCCTCACCAGGGTCGCGGGAACCCTGCAATTCAACTTGCGGGCTGCGCGTCTTTCAAGTGACGAGATCGAGGTTTGTCACCCCAACATCAAACAGGCAAACGTATGGAGCGCGGAATCAAGGCGCCGGCAATGCCGAACGATCAGGGAGACAAGGGGGCCTCGCGAGTGCACCGTTTGTTACTGCCTGTTTTACAACGAGAGACAGCCGAGCGGAACTTCATCCAGGACATCGTGGTTCCTGACGTGATCGCACTGCCGGCTCGGCAAAAAGCAAAGCAAGAGCAAGCCGCCGTCGATCGATTAAAACCGGGCAAGCAGTCACCGGAAGTTCTAGCAGCGATGCAATAAGTTCACACAGGATTTCAGGGTGCGGATTACGTCATCAGTCGAAGCATTTCAGCTCTCGAAGAAAGTTGCCTCGCCTCGCATTCGTATTCTGGACTGAGCACTAATCCGCGCGTCCGATGCCGTTCAGCACGGCATCGCGAATCGACAATAGCTTGCCGACTCCCGCGAGGTAGGTCGTCATGATCCGCGCTTTGAATGGACGATCCTTCGACCAATTCCGACGGATTTCGCTGATCAGCGTGCGCCAGTTTGAGGCATTCCAAGTCGCGGTGATCACCGTGATCGAGGCGTTGTGCATCCGAGTTGTGTGCCACCAGCCGCTGGGGTTGTACAGCGTTTCTCCGGGTTGCAGCATGAATCGAATCATGTTGGCCTTGGCGTACAGCGGAAACTCCGTCAGGTCCACGTGATCCAGATCGGTGATCCGCGTGCTGAGTGGGTCGTCGTCCGGCTGGTAGAGGAAGGGCGTGTCCTCGGGGCTGAAAAGCGTGAACTCTTTCTCGCCGTACATTTGCGAGATGAATCCGTCCATGCCCCAATAGTCCACATGCAACACGGGGAACGACGCGCCGCGACCGCCATAAAAGACTTCTTCGAGTCCG
The DNA here is from genome assembly GCA_027622115.1 of Planctomycetota bacterium. Lineage (GTDB taxonomy): Bacteria > Planctomycetota > Planctomycetia > Planctomycetales > Planctomycetaceae > JAQBZS01. Next base: position 3,065 of record JAQBZS010000885.1, read on the forward strand.
TTTTGAAACAGCCAGTCCTTGGGAAGCAGACGGCTCGATTTCCAATCGGGCGTGGCGTACTTGAGCCGAGGTTGAATGTCGGGCAGCAATTCCGGCAAGTCGCGATGCACGTTGAGATTGCGACCGTAGGGTGCCGGGTTTTCCGGTGTCGACTCGTGAATCAATTCCGTGAGTTCGTCGAAGCGGTAGCAGCGATCCGTACCGCGAACGAGCACTTGTTTGTCGCCGATGCGTCGGCAAAGCGATTCCGGCGTCCAACTCGAGGCGGCCCAATGATCGGTCGCGTCTTCCAGAATGACCGGCCTGCGGCGGATCTGGTATTCGTGAATGAATTCGCGTCGGGACAAATTGCGCTGGCGGTCGATCGGCGTGGATTGTGGTTGCGCGTCGGCTTGGCTCGCGGGATCGGCGGGCAAGGAGGTTGTTGCGGTCAACATCGGCTAGGCTCCGTGTGCGGTCGAGTTGCAAAGTCGTTGTGCTTGGCGGTCGCACCTTCCGCGCCGCCAATTTCACCGCCGTCCGACTTTACGTCGCGCCGCCGAAACGGATGCCGTAAGTCCCTGAAATTGGTATGTGGTTTTGAATTCGACCGAGGAAATAGGGATTGCCAAACTTGAACGACTTATTCCG
>JAQBZS010000886.1 GCA_027622115.1 Planctomycetota bacterium
CCCAACCGGATAGAAGACGTGGGCTTTGCCAAAGCTGAGTCGAAACTCTGAAACCGATCCGGGTGCTTGTGCAGCAGGTATCCGAGTTCCGTTGCCGGATTCTGCACGCTCGAAAGCGAATCCTCAATACGGCGCGGCCCAACCATCAATCTCACGGTTTGCTGCCATCACGTTTAAGTTTCGACTTAAACTTACCGCGAAACTTATCCACTTTCGGCCGGACCACATACGCGCAATAGCCCTGCGTGGGATTGTCTCGAAAGTAATTGTGATGGTAGTCCTCGGCTCGATAAAACGTGGCCGCCGGTGAGATCTCCGTTACGATCGGATCGCCGAATTCGTTGCTGCCGTCAAGGTCCGCTTTGAATTGCTCGGCCGCTTCGCGCTGGGCAGCGTCGTGGAAGAAAATCACCGATCGGTATTGAGTGCCGACATCGTTTCCTTGCCGGTTGAGCGTCGTGGGATCGTGAGTTTGAAAAAAGACCGACAGCAAATCCGCGAAACCGACGCGGTCTGGGTCGAACCCGATTTGAATGACCTCCGCGTGTCCCGTGTTTCCACCACACACGGCTTGGTACGTGGGATTCTCGACCTCGCCACCGCAATAACCGGGCTCGACGGTTTCAACGCCTTCGAGTTGCTGAAACACGGCTTCGGTACACCAAAAACATCCGCCGCCGAATGTCGCGTAATTCAATTCAGTCATGTTTAGGATCGCCTTCCTGTGGTTGTTCGTGTCGGCGCTGGGCAGGCTTCAACGACGAACCATGTGCCATGTTGAGTCGGTTGATGACCGACCGCGAAGGGAGTTGTGGCAATCACGAGACGCGCGGTCGGCTCGGTGCTTCGTAATTCTCGCGTCAGCGATTGATCATCGGTCGCATTCGATGTGGGCCAGGGTCCGTGGATCCAGCGTGCCTGTTCGCCGGGTTGGAGCAATCGACGAAGTCCCAGGCAAAGTCGCCCCATGGTGTAGCGGGCATTGATGTCCTGTATCGGACGAAGTTGAGGTTCGGCATTTCTACCGCTCGGATCATGATAAACGACCGCGTCGATTCCCAGCGGGCCGAAATAACCCAACCGCTGAATTCGATCGGCCACCTGCTGTGCGACTTCCACGAGACTCGCGTGGTACTGTCGATCGTTCCCTGAATCACAGGCCACAACACTGCCGCAATAGCGGCCGGCTTCGTCCGTGAGCAATCGAGTGAGCCCGAGAAACGCCGGAGACCCCAATCGTGGGATTTCAAACTGCAAGCCCCATTCATGCAGAATCTGGACCCACGGTTCCACAAACAGCACGCCGCCGTGTTGGAGTCTTCGTCGAGCCCAATTGGATTCGTTCTCCGAAAGTTGGGGGCCGACGCCGATGATTCGTTCGCGCGCGGACATGCTGAATTCCGCTTTCGCCACCCAACGACAGCCTTCGCGCGCGATGCTTCGAACCGCTTTTGCCAAATCTTCGATCGAATCGACTTGGGTTGCCCAGGGGAGCCCGGTGCTCAAGTCGCACTCCAATCCAAACGAGAATCGCCGGGAATTCACGCGTTCCACGACATCGAGTGCGGGGCGATCGCCGGAAACGAAATCGGCAACCAGTTGTGCAACCTGAGAGTCCCAGCCCCACGGGCACGCGCGAAGATCGCGTGATGGAGCCGAAACGGTCCGTACTCGTGGCAATCCTGCGGCTTCGAGTCGCTCGAAAAATTCGTCCGCAATGAAATCGACCGACCAAATCAAGTCCCCGTGCTCGGCACAAATCGCCCAATTTGCCGCACGCTCCGCGTTTAACCGCTGCAACCGCCGGGAAACCGTCTGCATGGCGTTCCGGCCAAGTCGGTGTTCGAACTCGAAATTTGGGATGAACAACCGCGGCGTTGCCACACGAATCTCCAGACGTGGTAAAGGCTTGTGAGTGCTGGACATAGCTGACGACGTTGATTTGATTCAACGACGATTCTACGATGGCGAGCCCGTTTCGCGGGAGCAAAATTCAATCACGTGTTGGCGCGGCAAGACTCGCCTCGCCCCGAATTCGGAGTTTCGCAGTGACCATTGACAAAAGCCTTAAACGGGTTGGACGCTTGGCCCGTGCCCGGAACGTTCTCAAGCGTGGCGAACGGATTGATCGTCTGCAATTTGAAGATCGCTGGCTGGATGGGCAAAGCCCGCTCGGTCTTCCGAAAGTCCGAGTGCTCAAGACGGTGACCGGGAAAAAGAAAAAGAAGAAAGCGGAAGAGGACGACGACAAGTAGCGCCGATACTCTTCCTTGAACAGGCTGCCGACGCTCCCTCATGGATGCGTCGGCAAGCTCGTTTGCCGGTACCGGATTGCGGTCGTTGCTTCAGGGTGTGAAGCATCGTTTGCCGGCGAGATTTCCCATTCATCGTGTTGGGTTGGCATCATCGAGAGATGGGTTGGCTTGATACGTTGCGACGGCTGTATGGAGTTCAGCCTCCTCTAAGACTGTGCGGACTTGCAGTTTCTCAAAGCGCGGAACGAATTGGATTCGGAGCGCAGAAGAAGTGTGTGACCCGTCGGTCGAGCGCAATCGAAAAGAGGCAGTGAAGCTCTTCGTCGATCGATCTGGCTGGGGATCATGCGAGTTTTTGAACAAATGCGCTGTGCAATCGGTGGAGTGGCACGTGCCACGATGCGCCGGCATGCGCGCCGATTCTTGAACAAGACTGAACATTGTAAAGAGGTTCAGCAAGAGTCGTTGCGTCGCTTGTTGGAACTGAATGCCGACAGTCGCTTCAGTCACGAACACGGCATTGACCGGGTTCGGACAGTTGAGGAATTCCGCAAGCAATTGCCGGTTACGGACTACGAGTTTGTGCGGAGCGCCATCGATGAAGTTAAGAACGGTGATCATCGAGCGCTCCTGGGTTCGAAGAACCGGCTGCTGATGTTTTCGCTGTCCAGCGGCACCACGTCGGAATCCAAATTCATTCCGATCACCGAACAGTTCCTTTCGGATTACCGTCGCGGGTGGCAGAGCTGGGGCATCATGGCGATGGACGCCCATCGCGAAGTGAACGCGCTCAACATCGTGCAAATCACCAGCGACTTCGATCGCTTTCGCACGCCTGGTGGCACGCCTTGCGGCAACATCAGCGGCTTGGTGATCGCCATGCAGCGGCCCATTGTGCGGTTGATGTACAGCGTGCCCGGCATCGTGGCAAAGATCACGGATCCGGAAGCCAAGCAATACGCGGCGATTCGCTTGGCGGTCGCCGATCGCAACGTGGGGATGATCACAACCGCCAATCCCAGCACGCTGTTGAACTTGGCGAACATGGCCAACACGTGCCGCGAAGAACTCGTTCGCGATCTGTACGACGGCACGATTTCGTCAAAGTACGAGATCGATGCGTCCATCCGTCGGCAACTGCGATGGTTGTCCCGGCGTCGGCGATCTCGGGCTCGCGAGTTGGAATCAATCATCGAGCAAACAGGAACGCTGTACCCGAAGGATTTTTGGCCGCGGACGCAAATCATGGCCGTGTGGACGGGCGGCAGCGCCGGTGTCTACCTAAAGTATCTGAAACCGCTGTACGGCGACGTGGCGATGCGAGATCACGGGCTGCATGCCAGTGAAGGCCGCATGACGATTCCACTCGAAGACGGGACGGCTTCCGGTGTGCTCGATATCTCGACGCACTTCTTCGAATTCATTCCGGAGGCGGA
>JAQBZS010000887.1 GCA_027622115.1 Planctomycetota bacterium
ACGACCGCCAAATCTGAAATTCGTAAGCCAGACCCCGATCCCCCAAAATGTGACAAACTCGAACTTAGGAACATCATGGATCAAGTCGAACAGTACCTCGCTGAAAACGCCGAGCAGTTCGTGGAAGACCTCAAATCGCTGCTCCGCATTCAAAGCGTGAGTGCGGACTCTGCGTTCGCCGCAGAAATGACGAAGGCGGCGGAATTCGTCCGCGACCAATTGCTGACGGCTGGATTGTCCGCCGAAATCATTCCGACTGCCGGACATTCGATCGTGTACGGCGAATGGCTCGGAGCGGCTGACGCGCCCACCGCACTCATCTACGGCCACTACGACGTTCAGCCGCCGGATCCGCTTGACGAATGGGACTCGCAGCCGTTCGAGCCGGATATTCGCAACGGTCGCATCTATGCCCGCGGTGCCACGGACGACAAAGGTCAAATGCTGACCCACGTGAAGTCCGTCCAAGCCTGGATGAAGACGCACGGGCGTTTGCCGGTCAACGTGAAGTTCGTGATTGAAGGTGAGGAAGAAGTCGGCAGCGACAACCTCGACAAGTTTCTGGCAGCGAATCAAGACAAGCTGAAAGCGGACATTGCCGTCGTGAGCGACACGAGCCAATACGCCCCCGATATTCCGGCAATCACGTATGGCCTCAAGGGAATCGTCGCGTGTGAAATCACGCTACGCGGCCCGAATCAGGACCTGCACAGCGGCATGTTCGGCGGCTCGGTCGCGAATCCGGCCAACGCACTGGCCGCACTGCTCGGCGGACTGATCGATGCGGACGGTCGCATCACTGTCAGCGAGTTCTATGACGATGTGGTCGACTTGACCGAGCAGGAACGGGCTGCGTTTGCCGCTCTGCCGTTCAGTGAAACGGCATTCAAGAACAGTCTGGGAGTGGCCGATGTGTTCGGCGAGTCTGGTTTTTCGACCATCGAACGCCGCTGGGCTCGGCCCACTTGCGATGTGAACGGCATGATTTCCGGTTACACGGGAGAAGGCCCGAAAACCATCATCCCGTCGTGGGCGTCCGCAAAGATCAGTTGTCGCTTGGTGCCGGACCAGAACCCGCGCAAGGTGGTCCAGGCACTGGAAGATCACCTGCGAGCCCATCTACGGCCCGGCCTCGCAATGGAATTCAAAACCTACCACGGGGCCGATCCGCTGGTAATCGACACCGAGAGCGCGTTCATGAATTCGGCAAGGAATGCAATCGAGAAGTCGTTTGGCGTGGCGCCGGTCATGATTCGCGAAGGTGGTTCCATCCCGGTTGTCGCGAGCTTCAAACGAATCCTGGGCGTTGACACGTTGCTGCTCGGCTGGGGACAGAACACGGACAACCTGCATAGCCCCAACGAGCATTTCAGCCTCAAGGACTATCAGCGAGGCATCCGCGCCAGTGCCCATCTGTGGAACGAACTTGCCTAAGCGTGACTCGATTCTCAGAGCACGCGCTGCTGAGCACGGCCTTGCGATTCACGGTGGTGGAATACGAACGCATGATCGATCGAGGTGTATTCGTCGATCGCCCTGATGATGTGAGAATTGAACTCATCAACGGCGAGATTCGGGAAGTATCACCACCAAGCCCTTCGCATGTCGGTCTCGACGCACTTGCGTGTGGAATCGGGAATAGCCACGCTTCCCGCACTTTCGTGTTGAAGCAATCAGCCGACGATCGGACATCCCTCAGGAGATTGGCATGAGCATTCGAACGGCAATCGTAAGTCACTTCATGATCGCGGCGATGGGAATGCTGGGACAGACGCAGGTCGTCGCGGAGGGAGTCGACCTTCGCGTTTACGCAGCGGGCAAATTGCCGAACGACAGCCGACTGAAACCGCAAAAGCATCTCAATGATTACTTTCCTTTCCATGTTCCCGCGTCCAAGGCGGACTGGGAAATTCGCGCCGCCAAGTTGCGACGTCAAGTGCTCGTGGCGACCGACCTATGGCCGCTTCCCGAACGCTCGCCGTTGAATCCCGTGATCCACGGCAAGGTCCAACGGCCCGGTTTCACGGTGGAGAAGGTCTATTTCGAGGCCTCGCCGAATCACTTTGTCACCGGCCTGTTGTTTCGACCGGATGACGGCAAGACCGGCAAACGCCCGGCTGTCTTGTGTCCGCACGGGCATGGCGGCCGGTTGCAGGACTACGGCGTCGGCAACATGGACAAGTTGATCGAGTCCGGTGGCGAGAAGTTCAAGAAGTCCGGTCGTTACCCCAAGTTGGCTCGCTGTGCTCAGTTGGCTCGCATGGGTTGCGTGGTGTTCATCTTCGACATGCTGGGTTATGCCGACAGCACGCAGATCTCGTCTCAGTTGGCTCACCGCTTCGGCAAGCAGCGTCCTGAATTCGATACGAAAGAAAGCTGGGGCCTGTTCAGCACGCAAGCGGAACTCCGTCTGCAAAGCATCATGGGGATCCAAACGTGGAACTCCGTGCGATGCCTCGACTTTCTGGCGAGTTTGCCGGATGTCGATGGAAGTCGCATCGCGGTCACCGGTGGCAGCGGCGGCGGAACACAAACAATCCTGCTGTGTGCCATCGACCCCCGTCCGATTGCCGCGTTCCCGCAAGGCATGGTTTCGACGTCGATGCAGGGCGGTTGCACGTGCGAGAATTGTTCTCTGCTACGTGTCGGCACGGGCAACGTGGAACTCGCCGGACTTTTCGCACCCAAGCCGCAGGCCATGACGGCCGCCAACGACTGGACCAAGGGCATGATGACGAAAGGCTATCCGTCGTTGCGGACGCTGTATTCGCTGTATGGCAAGCCGGGCAACGTGCTGTGCGTGGAGCAACTGCATTTCCCGCACAACTACAACTACGTCACGCGTGCCATCATGTATTCGTGGTTCAACAAGCACATGAAGTTGGGACAACCGGAACCAATCGTCGAACCGGACTATGAACCGCTGACGGCCGAGGAGTACACCGTTTGGAATGCGAAGCACCCCAAACCGGCCGGCGGCGACGACTACGAACGCAAGTTGCTCAAGGACATGGACGCTCAGTCCAACGCGCAACTGGCGGCCGTGCATCCGAAAGACAAGTCCTCGTTGGCCGCTTATCGCGAGGTTGTCGGTGGCGCGGTGCAGGCCCTGATCGGTCGGGGAATGCCCAAGGGCAGCGACATCCAACGCACAAAGGTCGATAAGGCCAAGGCCAATGGCTACATCTATTTCGAGGACATTCTGCGTCTGACGCCCGTCGGTGAAGAAATTCCGGTGATTTCGCTGTTCCCGCTGGGGACTGCGTGGAATGGCCAGGTGGTGATTTGGATCGACGGAGCCGGCAAGCAAGGTCTCTTTAATGGGGAAGGTCAACTCGCGTCACAAGTGCGTCGCTTGATCGATGGCGGTTTTTCCGTGGTCGGTGCCGACTTGCTCTATCAGGGTGAATTTCTAGCGGGCGGTGAACCGTTGAAGCTGACTCCGAAAGTTGCCAACACTCGCGAATATGCCGGATACACACTCGGATACAACCATTCTGTATTCGCGTCGCGAGTGCATGACATCTTGACACTGATTTCGTTCGTGAAGCACGACGATCACGCGGCGAAGCAGATTCACCTCGTCGGCACGAACGGAGCGGGCGCGGTGGCGGCGGTCGCGCGAGCGATCGCGGGTGGGACGATCCGCCGTGCGGCGATCGATACAAAAGGTTTCCGTTTCGTGGA
>JAQBZS010000888.1 GCA_027622115.1 Planctomycetota bacterium
GCTCCGAGGGGTTGTTGTTGCCGATCGCACCTTGAGTCGTCACGAATACGAACAACTCGCGCTTCAACATTAACTCCATGATCTCGTTGTTCAGCCGGCGAAAGTCGCCCTGCGGCCCTTCCATCTGCCGCTCGTCATCCAGCCACCGCGGGCCGCAAAGTTCGAGCACTTCGTCGTCCAGTTCCGCGACCCGCCGACGACGACCGGCATCGCTGAATCGCCGATCCGCGACCACTCGCTTGGCACGGCGGTAGATCGCCAGCAGGCCGTCGGCGAACTCGCGGTACGTCTTGTTTTCGGGAGCCTGCAGCGTCAGCTTGATCGCTTTGCGAATCAGGTGAGCCCAGCATTTCTGAGCCGTGCTGAAGCCCTGATAGATCGGGGCGTTGTCGCTGATCAGCAGGCCGTTGAACGTGGCTTTGTCGAGAATCTGCTGGAGCGTCGCGCCATCCTTGTGCACGCCGTAGAACATCACGGTGAGCGATTCGGTCAGGAAGGCCCACACGCTGTTGATGCTCCAGCTGGTTTCGTCGCAGTGCACGATGGCGGAGTTGGCCAGGAGTTTGCAGAGCGTGTCGAACTCGGACTCCCAGGCCCGGCTCAGTTGATTGAGCAACGAGTTGGCCTGCGATTTCGAGAGCGACAGACCCTGAAAGAATCCCAGCACCTGGCAGGCTTTGTCGAGCGAGAGGCCCAGCGTATAGACCTGATAAGCGAGTGCGATCAGGATTTCGATGCCGAACTCGCCGCGTCCGGGAACGCCTGTGGGTTGGCCGTATGTGTTTCCGCAACGATAGATTTCGTAAGCGACGAGGATTGCTCGCCCGCCTTCGAGCCGCCATGCGACGCGGGTGTGGGAGAACTTGCATTCGTCGACGCGACATCCGTTGGGGAAGACCTGTTCGGTGCGTTCGGCCTGGGCGATTTTCAGTGCGGTCAATCGCCTTCCGGCCTTTTTGGACTTCTTGGTTTTCTTTGTCTTTCCATCGGCGTCGGCTTTGCGTTTATCTTCGGCCTTTTCCGAGTAGGCTTCGTCCAGCCGCTCGGTGGGGTTTTTGTCGAGTTGTGCCTTCAGTTGTTCGATTTGAGCCTGCTGTTGCTCGATCTGCTGTTGGAGTTGGTGGATGGTTTTCTGCTGTGAAGCGATCAGCTCGACCAATCGGTCGGGTTCAATGCGTCCCTCGGCGACATCCTGTCTGAATTGCTCCACGTCCATCCCGCAGTGGTAGCACGTTTGCAGAAATCAGCCAGCGCCAGTTTCACAAAATAGACATCTACCGGCCGATCTGCTAGCAAACGTGGAGGGGATCGCCCCCATTGTTCCGTTCGTCTCTTACCAGGTTCACGAACGCCTTGATGGCAGTGGTTACCCGCGCGGTCGAAGCGGTGGTCAGATCCACTTCTTTGCCAGAATCCTGCATGTCGCTCACCGTTACATCACACTAACGTCTTCGCAAGCGTTCCGGCCACCGTACATGCCTTACAGTGTAATGGAGTTACTGCTCAATCAAGCCAGCGAGCACATCATTGACCGCGACGTCGTGCGCGGCTGCCTCCGTGTGTTGTCGTTATTCCCAATTGGGAGCATGGCCGAGATTTCGGACCAATCGCTGGTCAGCGTCGTGCGTAGCAATCACGAGGAATATACGAAGCCAGTCGTCCGCCGAGTGTCCGGAACAGGCCGTATACGCATCGATTCAGGTCACGAATCTGAATTGGTCGACCTGAGCCAGAGCCGAATCGCGATCGTACGGGCCGTTCCGGATCCGAAACGCGGAGAAGTCGTGCCTGAGTGAAACGGGTTTGCCATAGTGCTGTGAATGACCGAATCAGCAGAAGGCACCAAACCGCGAGAACCCGCGTCGCGATTTCTGGGTGTGTGCGTCGCGAAAGTCCGGGGTCGACTGACGGGCTGATCAACGAATACTGCAATCCCTGCCCGGCGATTTACGAGGGTCGGCAGATCGACCTGCTGCCACTGGAAGTACCGAAACACGTCGCTGTCGACGGCATCGATTACGAAGCGCTTAACACCTCGGGCGGCATCGTGATCACATTCTGCACCGTGACAGGCAGGCGAGGCGGTCAGTTTGCGGAACCCAGCGACGTCCGCAAAGTGTATGGCCAGACGCTTGCCGGCGAGCGCTGGAGCGGCGTGCAGATCACGACCGCCGCCTCGGTCTGCACGATCTCGATCTGCACCGAAACGGCCGACTGCCAGCTCCGGGATTCGTCCGCCAGGATGTCGTCCTCGATGAGTTTCTGGCGAATCGCTTTGGTCGATACTTCGCCGGAGGAGCATCGAAATGACCAACGTGTGACTCCGACGACAGAACCCCATGGATCGATTGATTCGAATTCGGTTCACCTGAAGCTATCGCGGCCCCATACGGATGGCACCGTCCAGCCGCAGGACGCTGCCGTTCAGCATGCGATTCTCGAAGACGTGAGCAACGAGTGAGGCGAATTCGTGGGCCTGTCCCAGCCGGTGCGGGAACGGCGTCTGATCGATCAGCGACTGCCGCACTCTGTCCGGTGCCGAATGCATCATGGGTGTCTCGAACGCACCCGGAGCAATTGATACCACGCGGATTCCGCTGCGCCCGAGTTCACGGGCCAGCGGCAGCGCCATCGATGCGATCCCGCCTTTTGACGCCGAGTACGACGCTTGGCCGATCTGACCATCGAACGCCGCGACGGATGAGGTCATCACAATCACGCCGCGTTCATCGTCCGCGTCTGCTTCGTTTCTGGCGATCGCTTCAGCTGCAAGGCGCACGATATTGAACGTTCCGGTCAGATTGATGTCGATCACTCGCCGGAATTCTTCAAGTGACGCGGGACCGTCCCGACCGACCAGCTTTTCCGCGAACAACACTCCGGCACAGGCCACCGCACCCCGGAGCGGTCCAAACCGTTCTTCACCGGTTGCGATCGCGGCTCGAATTTCGGATTCACTGGTGACGTCCGCTGGAACAAAGGCGACACGATCCGCGATGTCCGCATCCAGTTCGTCACAGGGCGGTTGCAGGTCAACATTCACCACACCGGCTCCCCGCCGGGCCAAACTTTCGACGCATGCCGCGCCGAGGCCCGAGCTGCCGCCTGTGATCAGGATTGTAGACGTTTCAATCTGCATGTTGGGCTCTACTGAAGATCTGAGGCAACCACGAAAAACACTAATGACACGAAATTGATTCTTCTTTCGTGTGGTACGTGTTTTTCGTGGTTGCTTCCTGCATGATTTCTGGGTCCGCAGAGTTTGGAGTAGTCATTTTCGCGAGGTTCGGATATCGGCCACATCCTGCCGGTGACGGTCGTCGGAATTGCCGCTCCCCCATCGAGAGTACAAGTTATGTCGGACGCCTTCATTCTATCCGCATGTCGCACGCCAATCGGACGATTTCGTGGAGCGTTTGCCGCGATGCCGTCCCACAGTCTTGGAGCTGTCGCCGTTCGGGAAGTCGTCGCACGCGCGAGTCTTCAGGCATGCGACATCGAAGAAGTCATTCTGGGAAACGTGCTGACGGCGGGCGTCGGTCAGGCACCGGCGAGACAGGCAGCGCTGCGGGGCGGACTTTCCGCGAACGTCGCGGCTCTGACCGTGAACAAGGTCTGCGGATCCGGCTTGAAAGCGGTGATGCTCGCGTCGCAGGCGGTGCGGTGCAGTGATGCGGAACTTGT
>JAQBZS010000889.1 GCA_027622115.1 Planctomycetota bacterium
GCATGCCAAATGCCGGTTTAATTTCAGCGCCGTCCCTAAAGCAAACTGGCGAAAACTGTGGTCCGGCTGAGAATGGTAACCCGACGCGTTCGCTTTGATGTTGGGCGTCTTCAGTCGCGAAACATTGTTGGCGACGTCCTGCCGCCGCTCCGCGGCTGAAACCATTGACTGTCCGTGACTTCTCGAAGCCGACTGGGATGCCGTGAATTGGTAGGATTCTACGACGATTCCGCAGCTTGCCGATGCACGAATGACACCGAAAGTCCACCCATGAATCCTCTGAAGTTTCGCGTTTGCTTGATCGCCGTGTTGTCCGCTCATGGCGTCGCGTTTGCACAAGACCCACCCGCCAAGCAATCCAATCTTGCCCGCGAACAACTTGTCGCTTGGTGCATCGTGCCGTTCGATGGCAAGCAACGCGGGCCGGCGGCGCGGGCCGAGATGCTCAAGCGGATTGGCATGCGTCGCGTCGCTTATGACTGGCGGCAGAAAGATGTGCCGACGTTCGAGCAAGAGATTCTCGAATACAAAAAACACGGGCTGGAGTACTTCGCGTTTTGGAGCGTTCACGAACAGGCGTTTCAATTGTTCGAGAAGCACAAGCTGCACCCGCAAGTTTGGCAGATCATGAGTTCGCCGGATGCCAAGACGGAGCAGGCTCGCGTGGAAGCGGCGGCGAAACAGATCCTGCCGCTCGTGGAACGCACTCGAAAGCTGGGCAGCAAGCTGGGTCTGTACAACCACGGCGGTTGGAGCGGGCAGCCGGAAAACATGGTGGCCGTGTGCCGGTACCTTCGCGAACACCACAAGGCCAATCACGTCGGCATCGTTTACAACCTGCACCATGCGCACGATCGCATCGACGATTTCGCGGCCGTTGTGAAGTTGCTCAAGCCGTATTTGCTGTGCCTGAATCTGAACGGGATGACGGCGAACGGCGATAAAGTCGGGCGAAAGATCCTGCCGCTCGGCGAGGGCGAGCATGACGTACGGCTGTTGAAGATCATCCGCGAATCTGGGTATGCCGGGCCGATCGGCATCATCGGGCACACACAGGACGACGTGGAACAACGGCTGCTGGATAACCTCGAGGGCCTCGACTGGATTCGCCCTCAACTGGACGGCAAACCGGCAGGGCCAAAGCCGAAGTTGCGCACGTGGTCGAACGCCGTCGCACCGAAGCCGGCGGTGAAAGTCTCGGGCCTATTGCTGGATGGCGAACCCGGTTATCGCCAACCGCCGATCACCGTCGAATGCCAAGCCACACTGCCCAGCAAGGCGAGCTACAACATTCTCGTTGCCAGCGACACCAAGGCGTCCGGTGCCCATTGGGAAATCTTCTCGATGAATAGATCGGGCATGTTCACGGCGTACTTGCCTGGGATGCAGCCGGACCACGTGAATTCGAAGGCGATGATCGTCGATGGGAAACCGCACACGCTCGGCATGACGCTCGAGACCCATCGCATCCGGTTGTTTGTCGATGGCAAGCAAGTTGCCGAGCAAGCGGTGAAGTCGACCGGAAAAGCAGCGGTGCCGGGTGGTCTTGGCATCGGACGACTCGTGAACGGGGGGCTCGGTTGCAGCGGCCCGATCGATTGGGTGCGGATCTCGCGAGGCGTCCGCGATCTCACGGTCGACATCGATCTCGTGAAAGATTCGTCGACGCTGCTGTTGTGGAATCGCGCCGAGGAAGAAATAAGTAGGACGGGCACTCCTGCCCGTCCTGCGGTAGGCGGCGTCAGCGCGACGGGCAAGAGTGCCCGTCCTACATTCTCGCCGGAACTCGTCAATCGCCTGCTTGCCGAATCCAACGAACACGGCGACGTCCATCGCGGCTTGCTCGTGTTCAGTTCGGCGAAGTCCGCATGCTTGTCCTGCCACAAGCTCGGTCAGCACGGCGGCACGATCGGACCCGACTTGATGACGCTTATCACGCAACGCAAACCGGCCGAACTGATCGAATACGTCATCTGGCCGAAACGCAAGGTCGAGCCCAAGTACACGGCTCATTTGGTTCTCACGGATCGTGGCCTCAGTCATCAAGGTTACATCGTGAGCAAGGACACCCAGCAACTCGTCCTACGCGACCCCGCCAAAGGCCCCAGTGGCGACAAGACGATCAAGCTGGTTGATATCGAATTCCAACGCGAAGTCGGCACGCTGATGCCGGACAACTTGTTGGCATCAATGACGGAACAACAGTCGCTGGACTTATTCCGTTTCCTGACGACGCTCGGCCGAGACGCCGGCGTGAAACCGGAGGACATGGACTCGATCCTGACGCACGCCCACTCGCACCTACACGGCCCCGCCAAGTTCGCATACGACCGCAAGCCGCTCCACCCCGAGCATTGGCCGAGCTGGCAACACCACGTCAACCGCGATCGTGTGTACGACTTCTACGCCAAACAAGCCGACCACTTTCGAGCCATGACGCACCCGCCGGCATTGCTCGAAGAATTCCCGGGTCTCGATGGCGGCAAGCTGGGCCACTGGGGCAATCAGAACGAAGAAACCTGGGCCAGTGGTGCTTGGAACAAGACGAAGTTGCCGCGAGTCCAATGCGGCACATTCCGAGGCGCGGGCGTCACGGTGCCTCGCGGGATCTGCGTGCGACTCGGCGAAAACAACGAGATGTCCGTGTGCTTCAATCCGGACACGCTGACATACGACGCGCTGTGGACTGGTGGCTTCGTCAAGTTCTCGTCGGTGCGGCACGGCTTCCTGTCGGGATTGCTGATGGACGGAAAGCCGGTGAACCCACGACAAAAGCAACCTGCACGAAATCGTGACGAATTCATGGGAATGGTGCAGGCCCCCGATCACGTTTGGTTCGTGTTCCGCCAAGCGGTCGGCGGCAAGGAATTCATCGTGAGCGAATCGCCGCGCGTGAAGAATGGACGATTCCATGTCGAACGGCGCGAGGAGTTGGTTTCAACCGCAGGAGATCACCCACCACTCGAATGGTTTGCCCTCAAGGCATCGAAGTCGGACGCGGCAATTACGAAACGATCGGCAGTGCCGTTCGAGACAGCCATCATTCACGGCAGCGGTTCGCCCTATGCGATCGACACGATTCAGCTTCCGTTTGATAACCCAGAAAAGTCACTGATGTTCGCGAGCGGCCTCGCGTTCGCAGCCGACGGATCCGCTTTCGTGTGTACCATGCAGGGCGAAGTGTGGCAGGCGCGGGGGATCGAGTATCCGTCGAAAACGGCAACCTGGCAGCGTTTCGCGGTTGGTTTGCATCAGCCGTTGGGCATGCACATCGACGAAGACGGCATCTTCGTCGTTGGGCGTGACCGAATCACGAAGCTTCGCGACGAGGACGGAGACGGCTTCGCGGAAGTCCACGAGACCGTCAATGATTCCTATCAAACGTCGACCGGCGGCCATGACTTCATTTGCGGACTGATTCGCGACAAGTCGGGCTGCTTTCAGACCGTCTCGGGCAACCAAGGACTCCTCGAACTCTGCGATCGCACAACGGTACTTGCCACCGGTTTTCGCAACGCCGACGGCATCGGACTGCTGCCGGATGGAACGATCACTGTCCCATGTTCGGAAGGCTCGTGGACTCCGGCCTCAATGATCTGCGCCGTGCGGCCCGGCAGGAAACAAGCTGACGGCCGCCCGCCATTCTTCGGATATCAAGGCCCCGCCGCCCACAACGGTCACGGG
>JAQBZS010000890.1 GCA_027622115.1 Planctomycetota bacterium
CCGGTTTAATTTCAGCGTCGCCCCTTAATTGTTCAAGTTGTTTCGGCTTCGTCGCTTACTCACTTCTTTGGATCGGGAACCGTTCATGTCCATCACGGCTGTCGCACGCGACGCATCGCTGGAATCGCAGTTTGCAACGGACGAATTGGCGGCGTTCCAACGCGATGGATTCATCGTCGTGCCCCAATGCATTCAACCGCCCATGCGCGAACGAATGCTGCACGTGACGTTGCGGGATGTGGGGCACGATCGTGGCCCGGTCGAATTGGAAGCCGACCTGCGATATCCCGGAGCACCGCGGACGCGAATGGAATCCGGCGGTCGCACGCCTCGGCGACTTAAACTGGCACACAGCCGCGACGAGGTCTTCACGGAATTCGTGATGCTCGACGGATTGCGTGGTCGACTCCAACAGATTCTGGGGCCGCGAGTGGCGATGCCGTTGTCGCATCACAATTGCATTATGACCAAACAGCCGCACTTCAGCAGCGACACCGGCTGGCATCAGGACATTCGTTACTGGTCCTTTGAACGGCCGGACCTTGTCAGCGTCTGGGTGGCACTGGGCCGCGAAGATGTGTCGAACGGCGCGTTGAAGCTGATTCCGGGCAGCCATGTGCCGCAGTTTGATCCGTCGCAATTTGACGACAAGAAGTTCTTCCGCCGGGAACTCGATCAAAACAAAGAATGGCTCGACCGCGCGATTCAATTGGAATTGGACCCCGGCGACGTGTTGTTTTTTCATTGTCGGCTGCTGCACGCGGCCAGTCGCAACTTCACCGAGTCGCCGAAGTTTTCAGTCGTCTTCACGTTTCGCGCACAAGACAACCCGCCGCTGCCCGGGACACGTTCGTCGGCCATGCCGGAAATGCTGATTCCGCCGCTGTGATCGAACCGGCCGTCAATCAACGTTCTGCCGCCATTCGCCCAGCAGTTCGTCAATGCGGGATCGAACGCTCCGACGAGCCTCATCGCGGTCAACACCCATGCTCAGCAACTGGTCGTAATCGGTTTCCCGATGCCGCACATGCGCGATCACGGCGAGCCGGATGGCGGCTTCGTCGAACTCTTTCGCCGCGGCGCTGCGACCGACTCGGCCGCTGTATTTTTGACAGGCAAATTCACCGATCTCGTGTTCGCGGTTGACGGGACAGCTCGGAAAGATCTCGCGGATTCGCTGAGCAAAACGGGCGACATATTGTTCGTCCAGTTCCTCGCGACGCAGTCGATTTCGCTCGCGTTGCCGACTGCGAACGTCGGCGTCCTCCAAGCACTCCGCTTCGGCCTGCGCCAACGCCGCCTCTTCCACGAGCAGCCCTTGCCGTTCATAGTGTTTTCGCGCCCGACTCCACTGCAATACGACTGCGTACAGCCCCGAGTGTTTTTTCGAACGACGAGTCAAGGCGGCATTTCCCGAGGGCAGGAATGCCAAGTGGTCCAAATCACTACAGGACAAGCAAAACGCTTGACCTTCGTCCGCCAAGGTAATCCAGGCACTGCGCCCGAGTTTCTCGTGGCAGTCGCTGCATGTCGAATCACGATGGGAAATGAAAACCTTGAATTCGTGTGTTTGACTCATTGCTGTGAGCCCAGCTTTGGTGATTGGAAATTCGACCGAAAACGATCACTGAATATATCCTGATCCGTTGTAGTTTCGCCTGCATCAGTCATCGGTCGAACTCTCGACCAGCGTCATGCTTGCAGCCGCCTTGACGTTGTTCCATTCCTCGGTCACTCCCGAAGTCCAATGAACCCGGATGCGCTCGATCTTTGTTTCGCCGTGGAGCGGAATAATCACTCGGGAGTCGCTACTCGATTGGAAGCTGTCGCCGCTTGGCACTCGCAGGACGATCCGATGCCCGCCGACCGTCGCTTCCACGCGAGTTCCTTGTGAACTCCGAGCCGACCGCGTGCCGACAAGTTTCAGTCGCATGGAAGCCAATTCGTCGGCTGGCCGATCCGCATCGCCGGGCCGCGCGCGATCGCTGATCCGTTCGTTTCGCAACACGGCGACCGGATCGATGAGATGCATGACAACGACGTCCCAATCGCCGTCATTGTCCAGATCGCCGAGTGCGGACGCGCGCCCCAAGGTCTTGGTCGCGAAATAATCGCCTGCTGCCGACGACACGTCTCGGAACCGTTGCCCAGTGTTGTTGCGAAACAGTTGGGGTGACATCGCGTATTCGTAACCCAGACCAGTTGCGGTCAAGTCCCACACATGTCCGTTGGAAACTAGCAAATCGGGATAGCGGTCGAGATCGAAGTCCGCCATCAAGACGCCGAATCCAAGCACCGGTCTCGAAGCACTGTCGAGTCCGCATTCCGAATTCGTCGGTCGAAAACCGTCCGCTCCGAGGTTGGCATACAAGTCGTTCGGTTCGCCCAGAAAGTTGGTCACCAGCAAGTCGAAGCGCCCGTCCGCGTTGTAGTCGCCACACGCCACGCCCATCCCGCCCGTGCCGACACCGTCGCCGTTCACTGCCACGCCTGTTTGCAATCCAACTTCACGAAACTTCATGCGACCCATGTTGCGGAACAGCAGATTGTTAGTGGTGTCATTGGCGACGTAGACATCCAGCCGACCGTCGCCATCGAAATCGGCGATGCTCAACCCGAGCCCCTTGCCGAGGACTTCGCCGACTCCAGACTCGTGACTGACGTTTGCAAACGTGCCGTCGCCGTTGTTGCGATACAACAAGTCAGCTTGGCCGCGACGTCCGAGCGGTCCGCATGAAATGCGCACCGGTGGGTTGTGTTTCGAATAACACGGCGCATCGTCTCGCGTGTAATCCACATAGTTGACGACGTACAAATCCAGATTCCCGTCGCCGTCCAGATCCGCGAATGCGGCGCTCGTGCTCCACAGCAATGGATTCGATTTCGTGTCGACTGGTTGCTCGGAAAATGTGCCGTCGCCGTTGTTGTGCCACAGTTGATTGCGGCCATACCCCGCAACAAACAGATCGTCGAACCCGTCGTTGTCGAAATCACCCACGGCACAACCCATGCCGAATCCTGAAACGTTCAAACCCGCCGACGATGTGACGTCGTCATAGCGCAGTTTGGGATCCAGTCGGCCACAATAGAGTCGGTTTGAGGCTGCGTGTTTTTCGGCGGGTCGATCAAAGTTGGAACCGTTGGCCAGGAACAAATCGACCACGCCGTCGGTGTCGAAATCGATCACCGCCACGCCGCCGCCGTTCTGTTCAGTCATGTAGAGTTCGGGACTGGGGTTGCCGTAATACACAAACTGCACGCCGGCATCCGCGGCAATCTCCGTAAAGCGAATCGATGATTCCGGTGACGGAGATTCCACGCGGATCGAAGCCAGCGGGCTTGGAGTATCGGAAAGCGGTTCGACGTCGCGACGAGCGATTCCAATCATCCACGCCACCATCACGACGACGATTCCCACACCGCCCAGCGCTGCGAAAGCTGTCGCGCGACGAGTCATGACGGAGGCCAATATGGAGTTGAAGAATTCGATCTCAAGTTGCTCCTGCTGGAGTCGTCAGTGAGGTAGGGCAACTCGCAAGTTCAAACCTACCAGTCGCCGGACTCGTGAGAGTTCGGAATTCAGAAGTCTCACGACTTATGCTACCGGAGGCTATTTCTTGCGTTGTCCATTTAGCAGCGCCACTTTGGACTCCTTTGGAGTGCGGTAGCCCGGTACCGCTTTG
>JAQBZS010000891.1 GCA_027622115.1 Planctomycetota bacterium
TCGACGCAACAAGAATCAAGCAGGAGCAACCAGTCTCAATGTGAATTCAGCACTTCTTCGGGAGCCAAAGTGAAGTTCAGAATCGTTGCCACGACAAATCCCAACAGCAAAATCCAGCCGACCTGACCAAACTTGAGATGCTCTTTCGAAGCCATGACGCCGACCCGGAACACGATCAGGATGCACATCATGGCTGGGAACAAAATTCGGAAGAAGTGCGGGGATGTGTCCAATCCGCTTGGAGTCACGACGGCCGCCACGCCGGCAACGAACAACACATTGAGAATGTCCGCTCCCACGACGTTGCCGATCGCCAATTCACCGTGACCTCGACGAGCCGCCGTGACTGCGGTCACCAATTCGGGCAGCGATGTTCCGAACGCGACGAGACTCACGGCGATGACCGCAGTCGGTACACCCGCACGAATCGCCAACTCTTGGACGGCTGGAATCAGAACCTGCGCGGAGAGCACAACTCCCGCGATGGCCAGTACAAGCTTCAGGATGACCAGCGGCAATACGACCGGCGCGTGGTCCTCGTCGTCGTCTGTTGCTTCTTCGGACAGAGATCCCGCCGTCCATTTCGTCGAACCCCATAAGTACAACGCCAGTAAAACAACGAATGCCGCCCCGCCCAATTGGCTGAGGTTTCCACCCGTCGTCAAGGTCGTGCCGAGCGACGACCAGGGCATGCAAGCCAGCACGAGTAAGGTTCCGGCCATCAACTGCAACCAGCCTTGCCGACTGACGATCGCGCGGTCGATTTTCAACGGGCAGATCAATGTGGCGATTCCCAGGATCAACCCTGTGTCGCAAATGATGGATCCGACGGCGTTTCCCAGCGCCAAATCCGGCGCGCCGTCCAACGCCGCCCATACGGACACTGCGGCTTCGGGCGCAGTGGTTCCCAGGCTGACGATGGTTGCACCGACGACCGTTTTGGGAATTCCCGACTTTCGCGACAGCGTCACGGCCTCATTGACGAGTTTGTCGGCCGACCAACCCAGAAGCCCCAGGCACAACATCACCAGCCCCACGAGCGGGACGATATGGAGATTCGCGGCAAAGTCCGTGACGAGTTGTTCCATCTGTCTCGTTTGCTTCTATCGGGTGCAGAGAATCGGCGCAGTTTGAATCGGGTGGAATCGACCGTGGATTGCGGGCGATCCATTCGCCACGCGTCCGGCCGGGCGTCGAGCGTTTCTCGGTAAGGGCTCGACCAGGACACGGTGTCCGTCACCTCACATGCCGAATGCAAAAGTGCGGCGATCCTAGCGGGTGGGGTTGGGGCAAGAAAGGGTCGCGCGTGCGGTCTCGTCCGGCCCGGCGTCGGGCGGAACAATTTTCACCAGTAACGGGACGCCTGCAAATTCGCCACGAAGTGCATTCAAGAAAATCGGCAGATCGATCGTCCGTTGTCGATCCACAGATCTCGCCGAAATTGTTACATTGAGATCCGTTGATGTGTTGTTGATCACGCTTCGTTCGAGGATTGCCCGATGAAACGAAATGTCGGATGCCATGCGGTCGACCACGTGCTTGGTCGCCGACAGTTCCTGGCCGTCAGTGGTTCGGCGGGTGTGGCTTCGCTTGTCAGCCCCGCGCAGGCCGAAAAACTCAAGCAACAGCACAAACGTGTGTTGCAGGTTTACTTGCAAGGTGGCGTGAGCCAGTTGGAGAGCTGGGATCCGAAACCCGGCACCAAATACGGCGGGCCGTTTCGAGCCATCGCGACGTCCGTTCCCGGCATCCAAGTCAGCGAACTGTTGCCCATGATCGCTCAGCGGATGCATCTGCTGTCGATCGTGCGGAGCATCAACCTCAAGACGAACAGCCATCAGGACGGTCGATTGTTCATGGAAATGGGCCGCCGAGCCGGAAGTTGGCCTTACGTCGGTTCCGTGGTGTCCAAGTACCTCGCCCCCGAAGACGCCCCGCTTCCCGGCTACATCCACATCACGACGCGCGGGTTGACGGACAATACCAACGCGTTTCTGGGTGCCAAACATGCTCAAATCCGCTTGCAGGGCGCGAAGGCTCCCGAAAATCTGACTCGCAGCGACAAGCTCACGGTCGATGCCGCTCGGCGTCGGAACGACCTGCGAAAGCGGCTCAACGAGCGTTTCTCCGGCCGAGGCGGTCAACCGGCATTCACGGATGCTTACAACGAATCGTTTGAGATGGCCGAAAAGCTGATGGCTCGCAAGGGGCTGTTTGAAGACGAGCCGTCCGGCAAGGACACCGCACGCTACGGAAAACACGATTTCGGTCGGAATTGCATCTTGGCTCGGACGTTGCTCGAACACGGTGCCACTTGCGTGAAGGTGACGCATCACGGTTACGACACGCACGCCGAGAACTTCAATTTCCACCTGGAACAATTGGAAGAATTCGAGCGACCGTTCTGTATGTTGCTCGACGACTTGCACGAGTCCGGAATGCTGGACAGCACACTGGTGATGATCTACTCGGAATTCGGTCGCACGCCGAAGATCAACCAGCGATACGGTCGAGACCACTGGGGCACCGCGTGGTCGATCGCGTTGGGCGGATGTGGGATCAAGCCGGGAGCGGTCGTCGGCAGCACCAACGCGGAAGGTACCGCCGTAGCCGACCGGCAAGTCAATGGCGGGCATCTGTTTCACACGTACTTTCAGGCACTCGGGTTGGACCCGTCCAGCAGCCACGACATTCCTGGCAAGACCATTCCCATCGGCGATCCTTCCGTCGAATCGATCAAGGAGTTGTTGGCATGAGTGCTTCCGCAAAACGACCAGCCCCTCCGCCGCTGCCCGACAATGCCCCGCTGCCGATCGACGTTAAGAAGACGCACATGGTGTCCGAATTCAAGCACACGGTGCCGCTGACGACCTGTCGCATCGACCCGTCCGGTCGTTTCGTGTTTGCAGGCGCGGAAGACCTCAATGTGTATCGCTGGCAGTTGGATCAAGGCCAGGAGTCGAAAGCCACGCTCAAGGGCCATCAGAGCTGGGTGCGGTCGATGGATTTCTCCAAGGACGGCGAGTGGCTCTACACCGGCGGCTATGACGACCACATCGGTGTCTGGAAAACCGACGACTCCAAACCCAAACCGGCCAAGATGATCGCCGCCCACAAGGGCTGGGTGCGATGGGTGCGAGTCAGCCCGGACGGAAAACTGCTGGCGTCCTGCGGAAACGACAATCTGCTCAAGGTCTGGAATCTGCCGGACATGACGTTGGTGCGCGAGTTCGCCGGTCACAAGCGTTATCCCTATGCCGTCGTGTTTCATCCGGACGGCAAGCGGATTGTGTCGTTCGACTTGATGGGCGTGATCAAGGAATGGGAAATTGCCACCGGCAAGGAATTGCGGACGTTGGAAGCCAAGTTCATGTGGGGCTTCGACCAAAAGTTCCGCGCCGACATGGGCGGCGCTCGCGACATGCGGTTCAGCGACGACGGCAACACGCTGGCCGTGGCCGGGCTGACGGAAGTGACCAACGCCTTCGCCGGTGTGCATAAACCGATGATCTTGCTGGTGGACTGGGAAGCCGGCAAGCACGCCAAGAAGCTGAAGCAAGACTCGTACAAAGGAATGGCCTGGGGTGTTCGATTCCATCCGGACGGCTTCTTGATCGGCGTGGGGGCTCCACAGGGCGGGGCCAACGGAGTCGTTTGGTTTTGGAAGCCGGACGAAGAAA
>JAQBZS010000892.1 GCA_027622115.1 Planctomycetota bacterium
GATCAACACGTTTGTGAGTTGTCGACGACCCAATTCGGCGAGTAACGCCTGAATGTCGACTCGGTTGGATGCGTCGGCCGGGAATCGCAGCACCGCGACGCCAACCGCTTCGAGTTCTTTGACGTTCGATTCCGGAGCGGAGTTCAGTGTTGCGACAAGAACCGGGCAATCGGCGACCGTGCGGCAAAGGTTTGAATTCGGCGACAAACGGGCTGCACCGTCCACCACAATTCGCAATGCCGACCTGAGCGGTGCTCGATCATGCGGGAGACGTGCCGTCAGCGTCGGGTCATCGAGTTCCGCGGTTCGCGAGCCGACGATGATGGCGTCCATGCGCGATCGAAGTTCATGCACGATGGCTCGCGATTCCGTGTTGGAGATCCACTGCGAGTCGCCGGTGCGCGTGGCAATTTTACCGTCGAGAGACATCGCCCATTTGGCATGCACGTACGGCAAGCCCGTCGTCACCAGCTTTCGAAACGGAGCGATCAAACGGTCGGTTGTTTGTTGTTCCAAACCGACTTCCACATCGACGCCCGCAGTTCGCAACTGTTCAATTCCACGGCCACTCGCATGTTCGGCGGGATCGATCGAACCAACCACGACACGTTTGATCCCGGCGTCGAGAATCGCAGCGACGCATGGCGGCGTCTTGCCGTGATGGCTGCATGGTTCGAGCGTGACGAACAAGCTAGCTCCGCGCGCGGATTCGACGGCATCGGTCAGGGCCTCGACTTCCGCGTGTGGGCCACCGAACTTCCGGTGAAAACCTTCGCCGAGCAGATTGCGAGCAGCGTCAACGATCACAGCCCCGACGGCAGGATTCGGTTCGACGGCACCGATCCCGCGTTTCGCCAGCGAAACGGCATGCAGCATGACCGATCGGTCATCGGGGAATGAAGCTGGCAACTCAAGCTACTCCTGGCCGGGAACCCACAACGATTGGCCACTTCCTTCGGCTGGTTTTTCAGGCGTCCAAATACCGCCCGCCGACTCCGAGCCACTCTCGACACCGACCGCCGCAGCGACGGCTTCGGCCTCGTCGTCCCAAGGCTGATCCAGTCCGTATGCCTCGACCAGAGTCGCCAGATGCTCGCGAATCTCCGGCAATTTCGGGCCGTAATAGTTCCAAATGTGTTTCATCAAGCCGGGAATTTCGGGATCGGTCGGTTCTTCCAGGCGGAATCGCAATTCACGCAAGCGCCATTGAAAGAGCCGGTCAAACGAATCGGCTGTCGACTCGCTCCATTGGATGCCGCGATTCAACCAGTCAATCGCCGCGTCACGCTGACTGCGGTCTCGGCAAATATCCACGAGCGTCGAATACACGGTTTCACGTTCCGTATCCGAAAGACTGTCCCGCTCGACGGCTTCCGTCAGCACCGCGAATAAGAAGGACGAGTGCCGAATCATGAGCGCCCGGTTCAGCGTATAGGTGATCTGTTC
This sequence comes from Planctomycetota bacterium, assembly GCA_027622115.1. Lineage (GTDB taxonomy): Bacteria > Planctomycetota > Planctomycetia > Planctomycetales > Planctomycetaceae > JAQBZS01. The sequence continues at coordinate 1,447 of JAQBZS010000892.1, forward strand.
GTTGTCGAGTTGGCTGACCGGCAAGCGATGCAACTGCATGGCGGTCAACGAATTGAGATTCAGGTCAGGCGTCAATTCCAACTCGGGCAACAATTCGACACCGAGCACATTCGCCAAACCATTCAAATCCGCCGCGTAGGAATTCTGAGTGCAATACGCGTCGAGCACATACACCAGCGACGTCAGTGCAACTTTGAGTTCCGGATCCTGCGAGGCTTCTCGCGGAGTCTTGCCGTCCAGCACTTCGAACGGCGTGTCCGGCCATGTTTCGGAGAGCAACTGATTCCACTTGCTATTCTCCAAACTGCGGCGAATCGACCCGGAAAGTTTGGTCGGCAAGTGCCAGCGCCACTGGAATGGAACAAGGTCCGCAGGAATCGATTCGATGATGGAGTCTTCGTCGTCTTCGTCTTCCACAAGTTCGCAGAGACCACTCGCGGCTTCTTCAAACAAACGCGCTGCCTCGTCCAACCCTTCGCCTTCGAGCCCGGTGATGTAGGCACGTTGTTCAAGTTCTTCCTCGGCGTCTTCGTCGAACACCGTCATTTCGGCGAGCACTTTGGGGATCGATTCCAAATCGTCGGCGGATGGTTGAAAGTCTTCCGCGACCTCACGATCAATGATGTTGTACGCACCGGTCGGCGGTTGGTCCTCGTTGTCGAGCATCCCCGCCGGAATTTCGAATCGCTTGAATCGGCTGGCTTCGTCCAGTGCCGTGAGCAGTTTGGAAACGGATTCCACCTTGAATTCCAGACTGCGGACATTCTGCAAGGATTCGGTGTCGCGGAACTTGAGCAACTGCGCGATGGTCTCGCATTCGACGGCCGCCCCAATGTTTTCATGGAGCTTCGACGCTTTGTGCAAGGCCTCGGCAGCTCGCGAAGATTCACCATCCCACGCTCGGCAGAATCCAACGTTTTGCCACAGGATGGGGTTTTCGGGTTCCGATTCCAGCAGCCGTTCAAATCGCTGAGTCGCGGCGGTCACACAACCGAAGCTGGCCAGCCTGGCCGCCTTTTGAGCTTCTTCCTCGCGTTCGGGAGTGCCGGCATAGACGGCCAATTGATGCACGCTGCGAAGCGGGTACGGGATTTCCGCATTGCTTTCGAGTTCGAGCAACTTAATGAAAACGTCTCGTCGGTCCTTCTCCGTGCCGATTTTCATGGCCACGGTGAGGAACTGACGGGCCGCCATGAATTCCTGCTTCCCTTGCATCATCGCCGCGATCGCAATGCCGACCGACGTCATGATCTCGGGACATTCCCGCGCGCAGCGCTGAAAAGCCCGGGCGATGATCCGCCGAGAATCCGCGTAGCCGGCCGCGTTCAGGCAGGTCATGGCATACAATGCCAGAATCCGGCGATGTTCCGGATCATGCTCGTAATAGTCGGCCAAGAGATGGCGAGCCGTTTCGTGCTCATGCTCGTGGAACAGAATCGACGCGAAGGAGATCACCACCCACGGATTCCTGGGGTGGGTTTTGAGCAATCCTTCGAGCGTCTGCCGCGCCATCCGAACTTGACGCTTTTTGGTGAGCTTGGCGACCTTCTCCATGTCCGCGACGATGCCGTGGCAACAAAACTTCAGCTTTTTTCCACTGCCACATGGACATATCGAATACGGGTCCATTGCCATGATTCGCTTCCTTGAAAGCGATCACCCCAGTTCTGTCATCTCCGAGTGGATCCGAAATCCGTCAATTAGAAGCTGCGGACATCCACACTGCAGGGATTTCAAACCGAACCGCTCGTCGAAATGCTCCGGCACTCGACGGGGAACTCCGACACAATTGTCGTCGGAGCTTTGAAATTCCTCCAAGGAAAAACGTGGTCTACGAAACTGGAGTTTCGAGTATGAAAAAGATTGTTGGTAACGAGTTTTTTCGCGATCAAGGCCGTCGATCGCGGTCGGATCGTAACAGAACCTGCGAGATTTGATAGCGATGTCAACGGTCGCGTAAATCAGCCTGAGGAATCGGTTTACGGGATTTGCAACGGATCGTCGGCATTGCTTGACGACGTGATTGCCGTTCCCTAGTTTCACCCCGCCCATTCGACCGATCGTCGGAAACGACCTTCTGTTTTGTGTGCGGTCGATCGCACGACGGCGCTTGGCGGTTGTTGCTGCAAATTCGGCGAGTGCGGTCCTTCGCGAGACGAGTCACGCATTCCTTCGCGTGGGTGGTCGGGGCTGGAGCGAGGCACGAGCGAAACCCCGGTTCGA
>JAQBZS010000893.1 GCA_027622115.1 Planctomycetota bacterium
TGACGGGACGCTGAGCATCGACTTCGACGCGGACGCCGATGGCGGAGTGACCGACACCGCCACCAACGTGTCGACCGCCGACTTCACGATCGGCGCGGCGTACACAATCGACAAGACGCTGCCGACGGTGGCCTCGATCGTGAGCGCGAACTCGAATCCGACGAACGCGGCGAGCGTCGACTTCACGGTGACGTTCAGCGAATCGGTGACGGGCGTCGGGACCGGCGACTTTGTTGTCGATCAGACGGGAGTGACCGGCGCGAGTGTCACCGGCATTTCCGGCAGCGGCACGACTTACACGGTGACGGTCGGCACGGGTTCGAACAGCGGCACATTGAGCATCGACTTTGATGCGGACGCCAATGGCGGCGCGACCGATGGCGTTGGCAATGTCACGACCGCCGACTTCACGACCGGCGAGGCGTACACGATCGACAAGACGCTGCCGACCGTCGCTTCGATCATCCGCGTTGACGCGAATCCCACGAACGCGGCGAGCGTGAACTTCACGGTCACGTTCAGCGAATCCGTGACGGGCGTCGGCACCGGCGATTTCGTTGTCGATCAGAGTGGCGTGACCGGCGCGAGTGTGACCGGCATCTCGGGCAGCGGCGCGACCTACACGTTGACCGTCGCCACCGGTTCGAACGACGGCACGCTGAGCATCGACTTCGACGCGGATGCCGACGGCGGCGCAACCGACGGCGTCGGCATCGTCTCGACCGCCGACTTCACGACCGGCGAGGATTACACGATCGACAAGACGTTGCCGTCGGTGGCTTCCATTGTTCGCGCGGACGCAAATCCCACGAACGCGGCGAGCGTCGATTTCACGGTGACGTTCAGCGAGGCGGTGACCGGGGCCGGGACGGGCGACTTTGTCGTCGATCAGAGCGGCGTGACCGGCGCAAGCGTGACCGGCATCTCGGGCAGCGGCACGACATACACGGTGACGGTCAACACGGGCTCGAACGACGGCACGCTGAGCATCGATTTCGACGCGGACGCCGATGGCGGAGTGACCGACACCGCCACCAACGTTTCAACCGCCGACTTCACGGTCGGCGCGAGTTACACGATCGACAAGACACTGCCGACGGTCGTCTCCATCGTCCGCGCGGACGCGAGTCCGACGAACTCGGCGAGCGTCAACTTCACCGTGACGTTCAGCGAATCGGTCACGGGCGTTGGCACCGGCGACTTTGTGATCGATCAAAGCGGAGTGACCGGCGCGAGCGTCACCGGCGTTTCGGGCAGCGGCACGACTTACACCGTCACGGTCAACAGCGGTTCGAACGACGGCACGTTATCCATCGATTTTGACGCAGATGCGACCGGCGGCGCGAGCGACACGGCGGGCAATGTCACCACCGCCGACTTCACGGTCGGCGAGACCTACACGATCGACAAGACGATCCCGACAGCGGACATCGTCGACGTGACCCCCGATCCGCGCTACGCATTGGTCGGAACCGTCACCATCAATTTCAGTGAAAACGTGTCGGGCTTTGTGCTGGGCGATTTGTCGCTGACTCGCGACAACGGGGCGGTCAACATCGGTGGCCTGACGCTCGCGACGGTCACCGCTCAACAGTACACGATTGATCTGTCGTCGGTCACGAATCAGAACGGAGCCGATTTGCTCACGCTGACGGCCGGTGCGAACATCCAAGACAACGCCGGCAACTCGCTGGCCATCGATGCCACCGATGCGTTTGCGATCGACATCAACGATCCTCCGGCATTCACATCAACGGCCACTCCCAGCGTGGCGGAAAACTCGACGGTCGTGATCACCGTTGCGGTAAACGATCCCGACCTGCCGGCTCAGACCATTACGTTCACGAAAGTCGGTGGCGCGGACGCAGCGTTGTTTGCGATCAACTCGTCGAGCGGAGCGTTGACGTTCATCACGGCCCCGATTTGAAGTGCCGACCGATGTCGGCGGCAACAACGTCTACGAAGTCAACGTACTAACAAAACGAGAATGTGCTTATTTCCCGAGGTTTATTGATATTTCGGTGATACCTTTTTCCCTAAACTTGTCCAAAAGGTATCACCAACAGGTATCACGCAGACGACGGAGATCGGCATGCCACGCAAACGAGAATTGACCTACCAGAAGGGAAGCGGCGGGCGAGTTGGCCGGTGGCGCAAGAAATATCGCGGGGTCGTCTATTATTTCCCCGCTGGAAGTGGAAAGACGGACCTCACGGCCTACGAGCAGGCGATGGAGCGGTGGTCGCAGAAAAAGACGGAGATTGATGCTCAGGTTGTGAAGCCGTACGAGGACGATTACCGGACCGCCATTATCGAGTGGAATGCTGTACTCAACTGGTCGACACAGCATGGCGATCACAGTCACGCGCAACTGGCACGTCGGAAGGTAAAAGGCCTGCAAGCCCGGCAGTGCATCTCAAACCCAGAGCCACTTGCGCACGGTGACCGGTTGGCGGAGATGTTTGAGCTTCCCGCAGCAACTCGTCAAGCAATCGTCGATGCCGCGATGAACGTTGGTAATATCGACTTCACCAATCTTGAACTGCCGACCGGCAGTTTGAGTTCCATCACTCCCAATCAGCAGTTTCCTGATGAATTGATGACCTCGTGGGGGATGCAGGCACGAATCTGGCAGGACCGGATCGACTCTCAGTTGCTGATCCAGTCTGAACCACAGAGTGCGACGGTTGAGGGAACCGCCAGCCAAACCCGTTCAGCATCGATTCCGCAGTTGGGTAAATTTGCCCCATCGACTGAGAAGTTCTTGAAGGGTGAATTCGCCGACTCGAACGGCTGGAATTCTCGGCTATTCAAGGCCGCGTGTGACTTGAAGGCACGGGAAGTCAAGATTGAGAAGGCAACTGAGCTACTGTTGCGCGGAGCCCAGCCAAGGACGGCGGCAGACAAGCAAATGGCACTTGAGACAATTCAATCGGCGTACGTAAAACCGCGGACACAAAGTGCGTTCTGATTAGCACCGAGTAGTCACTCGTATTTCGGATAGTCAACCGAATTCTCATCATGAATCGGTGGTGGCAACCAGGAACTCGCATGTAATTCGATTTGTCAACCGGTAACTCACTTCGTTTTTGCCAGAACCCCGCTAGATCCGCAGGAATTCGCACAAAACTTGCCCCCACAGCACACCACGGCATTCATAGCATTCACGTGGTGTGTTCCGCCCACTCTTCGAGTGGCGGACACCCCACTTTCGGTTTGCCAGGGTGGTGGGTGGGAGATTTCAGGATCCAGATCGGGATCATTTCCCGAGACGATGATCACTGCTTGCTGTCACCAGACTGCGCATACTCAATCAATCGCTCCGTGACCCTGCTCAAGTTGGTAGCCACCACGTTGCTCCCCTACTGCTCACACAGCAGTTCGGCGAAGCTCATGGACTCGTCGCGGCTGGCGAAGTCTCGGCTGCCCCGCAGTGGCAGCGCCTGATCGAGCTGGTCTTTGATGTGGCCGTTGCCGGACTCGACGTCTCCGTTTTCGTTGGCGCTGCGAGGGTTGGTGTCAGTCGGATTCAGTGTCGCCTCGCGGTTGCGGGTGTTGCAGGGAGCCACAAGTCGACTTCAAGCCATTCTTGGTATCGAGCTGTTGTTCGAGTTCCTGAGCCGCGTTGGTCGGTGTTGCTCGATCGGTGCAGGGGCAAGCTCA
>JAQBZS010000894.1 GCA_027622115.1 Planctomycetota bacterium
CCGGGAAGATCGCGCCGCACATTTGTGTGATGCGCTTGATGCGAGCGAAATTCGTGATCGGCATGATGCCGGGGACAATCGGAATCGTGATCCCAGCTTGGCGACACAAATCCACAAATTTCTTGTAGTTGTCGTTGACATAAAACAACTGAGTGAAGACGGCGTCGGCACCGGCATCCACCTTGCGTTTGAGGTTTTGGATGTCGATGTCCAGACTTTCCGCTTCCTGATGCTTTTCCGGATAGCCCGCGACTCCGATACCCAGATCCGGAAACTTCTCGCGGATCAATTCGACCAATTCATTGGCGTGCGACAATCCGCCCGCTACCGCTTGGAATGTCTCGTGCCCCTGCGGCGCGTCGCCTCGAAGAGCCATGATGTTGTGGATGCCGCGATCGGTGGCGGCCTGCAACCATTCCACCAATTCGGATCGCGTGGAACCCACGCATGTGAAGTGAGACGTTGCCGTCAGGCCGAATCGCTGCTGGATCTTGCAGCACCAGTCGATCGTGCGAGATTGAGTCGATCCGCCCGCCCCATAAGTGCAGGAGATAAACGACGGGCGATAATTCGCCAGGCGTTCCAATGCCCGATCCAACGACGCGTCGCCTTCGGGTGTCTTGGGCGGAAAGATCTCAAATGAAAGGCCGAATTGACCATCGGCGAAGATGTCTTTGATACGCATGTCGCAGCTTTCAATGAGATCTGTTTGGATCGACGTTGAGCGATTGATGTTTCGCGCGAAACGGCTTGGGAGATGAGCGATCGTCAATCCGCGCAACCGTCGGCGCGGGCGGATTCTAGTGACGCGCTTCGAACTGGCCAACGCGAACCTGCGCTACGGGTGCTGTCGCTCGCACTTGTTCGGCGAACGCTTTCATGCGGGCTGCGTGCATCTCGGAAGGAACAACCTTCAATTCAGAGGTGACTCGCGTTGTTCCTTACCACCGTTGGTCTGAGATCGTTTAACCCGTAGCCGTAGGCGCTTTTGGGAGTCGCCCAAACGCCAGCGTCTACTACGGCTAAGGGTTAAATGATCTCGGGCCGACGCTGGTTCGACCCCTTCCCATCCTAAACCTGCACTACGGCGCGGCGGGCTGCGGCACGACCGGCGACAACGGCAGGCGGAATTGTTGCAGTGCCTTCTGGACCTGCGGTGCCGATGGTCTCATCGAGCCCAGCACGCTGTCGAGCGACGTGGCTAGCTCGGGCTGATTCGTGTCGACGGCCAACTTCGCCGCCAACTTGAGCAGATTGATCCGATCGTCCGGCAGTTTGAGCCCGAACCGTTGGATATGGAATGCCAGTTGTGCGGCGGCTCGGATTCGCAACGGCAATTCTGCATTCGGATTCGTCACCACGTCGGCGATGCGGGTTTGTGCGAATTTCGAGGGGACTGCCGACAAACCGATGATCGCATTTGCAGCGAGACTTGGATCGTTGATGGCTTCCGACAGCGCAGCCTGCGCGACCGTGACGTCAAACACGCGAGTCGCGTGCGTACTGGCGATTTCCGCAAACCAATACGCGGCCGCGATTGTCTGCTGATTTCGCTGTTCCGGTGTGGGCAACACCGCCGCCACGGACTTCAAAAACGGATCCACTTGCGAGCGAAAGAAATCGGTCGTCGTGGCGTATTCGACAAACGCGGTAAGAGCGTACTTCTCCAACTGCTTTTCGATGATGGCGGCTCGCGAAGGATCGCCGAACACGATGATCGGGATTCTCCGAGTCCGCGCGTCGGCTCGCAAGTTGACGATGGTCTGGGTGAGTGCCCAGCGGGCAATGTTCATTTCGAGCATGATGATGGTGACGTCGCCGCGTTCGCTGGCCGCACGAAATGCGTCGCGACCGGACGACACCGTGATGGCGTCGTAACCCTGTTCCGCGAGCCGACCGGCGATCGTACGAGCGCGATCGGAATTGGCATCCGCCACGACCGCTCGGGAAACACCGCCATCCGAGATCGAACGCATCAACTCGCGAACGACCTTGTGGCTGCCGGAAAACACCGAGACGGGATCGAGCTGCAGGATGGTGGTCGAGGCGAGCATGCGAATCCGCGAGTCCGGATAATCGAGTGCCGTCATCAGCGGCGACTCGTGCCCTTCGGCCGTCGCCAGCAATTCGCGGCCACCGATTTGGCTCAACACTTGCAACGCACCGCGAGCCGCGTGGTCGTTTTCATCGGCGAGCGCCTGCGTGAGAATCCGACTGGTCACGTCGGCCCCGGATCGAAGTGCCAGATTGAACGCCGTCCCCGGCCCGTTCGCCATCGCACGGTTCCAACCCGCGACTCGGGCTTCGCGAGCCAACGCGAATCCCAGAAACAGCGACTGCACGTCCAAATTGTCCGGATGAAACGCCAGCGACTGCCTCGCGAACTGCTGGCCCACAAAGAGCGACGCGTCGTACGGCGTCACCTTGAGGAGTTCCAGCGTTTCTTTGGGTGTGGACCAAGTCCAGATATCGACCGTGCCGTCTTCGTTGGTGGGCCATTCGTAATCGTTGCGGAAGTGGCGTTCGGCCGTCTTGCGAAGGGCATTGGCCACTTCCACGTCGGAAAGCACGCTGGGTGTGAAACTGCCGACCGTGCGACCCGCGCGAATTCGCTGGATCGAGGCACGCGCGAGTGTCCGCGTTCCCGGATTCTCGTTCGGATCGAACGCCGGAGCCCACAGGTACGGAATCGTTTCGACCGTTTGCATGTAACCGAGCGCTTCGATGGCCGCTTCTCGAATGCTTTGACTGGGCGAATTCATCGCGCCCAACAACGGCGGCACGATTTGTCGACCGAAGCGAATCAGTGACGACATGAAGATGGCCCGCTTGATGGGGTCCGTTTCCATTTTCTTCAGGATTTGCGGCACGACAAACGGACCGCCGCCACGCAGGGCTTCGAAGGCCACACGACGTTCGGACGGGTCGCCCGCCAAGGCGTCGATGAACTTGTCCACGCGCAGTGGATCGATGCCGCGCTTGCTGAACGCGGCATTGACGCGATCCAACAATTGCCGACCTTCCGGCTGCATTTCGCGAATGTTCGAGAACTTCAAGAACAGCGCCGGCCCGTGCTTGTCTCGAATCTTGAGCAACTGGTCGTCGGTGGGTTGCAGCGCCAGGAACTTCTCCAGGTATTGTCGGGCGAGTTGCGGTCGCGCCAGTTTTACGCTGAGGGCGATGGCGTCGAACAATTCGTTCAATCCTTGCGGCTCAACGATAAACGGCGACTTTGGCTGTTGCGCTCGCAGCGATTCGACGTGAGCGCAGACCATCCCGAAAAGTACGACGCAGATAATGGCGACGCGTGTGGGCGAGACGTGACGGAGCATGACATTGGTTCGAGCAACTCCGCAATTCGTCGGCACACTGGCCAACCAAACCGCGAATCGTGAACAGTGGATCATTCGAGTGACCTCACGAGGAATGGAATGAGCCACTCATGGTAAAGCTGCACTCGCCGCGCGAACAATCAAGAATGTGAGTCGAGATATGAGTTTGAACGAACCGGCGGGTGAGTGCCGGATTGATGCGACTCACTTTTCATCGACCGTAGCGGCGTGGCTGTCCGTCCAATTCGTTGCAGGCGGAACGGCTGATTCAATCCTCACGAATTAACGCGATTCGGCGCGGGGAGACGCGATTGAATCGGTCGTGT
>JAQBZS010000895.1 GCA_027622115.1 Planctomycetota bacterium
ACGGAGTGGCGGTCGAAGGCGACTATGGCATTACGCTCGGCAATACGCTCGTGCTTGTCGAAGAATCGATGGGCAACGCCAACTTTGCACAAACGATGGTCAACACGATCAATGCTCAGGGCATTGGATTCTTGGCGGCCGAGGTGTCTCCTCGGATGAACGTCCTCGCACCAGTTGGCTCGACGCTGACCGAATCCACTTTGGCGATCACACCGACGACGTCGCAGCCGGGCGTGGGTGTGACGGGTGCGATCACGATTCCCGTGCTGGTCTCCGAAACGGCCGCGCAAGTGGCTCAGCGAATTGCCACGGCCATTAACGTGGCGTCGTTCCCAGGCGTGATCGCCAATGCCACATCCAATACGGTGATTCTCACCGGCAATGCCGGTGCCGTATTCGATGCCACGATTACATCCACTCCACCATTCGGTGCGGGTGGCACGGCTCCCGGCGGAATCATCACCGGCTTGGCGGTTGTCAACAACCAACTCTATGGCGTCACGGATACGGGCGCACTGTTCAGAATCAACCGCGCAAACGCCACTGGCGACTACATCAACAGCGCCACCGCTTTGGTGGGCTTGCGGTTCTCCGGTCTCGCGGCTGGGCCTCGAAATGTGGAAGGCGGTAAGTACGAAGAGATTCTGTTCGGCATCACCGGCAATGGCGTCATTCACGCCTTTGACTTGAACGGCGTTCCGCAGCCGATCTTCAACGACGCCAAGACGTCGATTTCCACGGGGATTGCAAACGCCATCGGACTCGAGTTCTCGAACATCGATGTCAACATGTGGCACACCGACGGCGGCTACACGTTCAACTACACCACCGGGCTGCCGGGCGACTGGCGGGATATTTACGACCCAGGTCAGGCCGGTGCCTTGGACTTCCCCGGTGGGGCTCACGGAAGTCTGGAAACGGAACCGTTCAGCTTGAAGAACTACTCGCCCGCCGATCAGCCGACGCTGTATTTCGATTACTTTCTCGATACGGACAACTTTCTCGATACGGACAACGGTGGCGCGACGGACTCGTTCCGCGTGTTCCTGTCACAGGATGACGGTATCTGGCACATGCTGGGTGCCAATGCCGCCGGCGCGTTTGGCGACGCCGATCCCAACGACAATATCACCGTGAATGTCCAGCAATTGTTCGACGTCAACGAAGCCGGTTCGCCGAATACCGTCCGACAAGCGCGGATCGATCTGTCACCGTTCGCCGGGCTGGAAAACCTGAAATTGCGGTTCGACTTCGCGACGGCCGGGTCGGTCAATCTGGGTGATATCCAGACGACCGGTGAAGAATTGCGAGCCGTTTCCGGCACCGCGATTCGCGACGGCGATACCGTGGTGATTGACGGCTTGACCTTCGAGTTCGACATGGGCATCACCGTCACGACTCCGACCGGTGCGGACATCGTCGATGGCGAAACACTAACTGTGAACGGTCGTGTCTACGAATTCGACAAGAACGGTGCCGACAACGGCGCCGGCGCCGATGAATTGATCGTAGTGTCCAACGGCATGACCGCCGAAGCGGTGGCGAACGCCGTGATCGCGGCTGTTCCCAGTTCCGGCGTGACCCCGTATCTGCACGGAGCCGCCAACCGCATCAACCTCGTATCAGCCAACACCGCGACGGCGTCCGACCCGACGAACTTCGTGCTGGAGGGTGCTGTTGGGACCGTTGGCTTGTCCAGCGTCCCCGTCATCATCAACGCCTCGACTCCCGCGAAACCGCCCACTCCGCCGCTGCCTTACGCGGCGAACGTGCGAGACATCTTGGCGCAAGCGATCGCCGACCAGTTCGCCAGCGTGGGTTCCACCGCGACTCCCGGTCTGGTCAACGAAATCGAATCCAACAACTCGTTGCTCAGCGCCCAGAACGTGGACAATCCGGCCGTTTGGAGTTTGAGCAGCAACTCGGCCATCGGCGACAAGACCACCAATACATCGACCACGATCCCGCACATTTCGATTCTGGGGACCGGCAACAACAGCTTCGACTATTACGAATTCACGGTGAACAACATCGGGGACCGAGGCATCTTCGATATCGACTTTGGAGCGTCGCTGGGTGCGGGCAACGTCGATACCGAGCTGTACTTGTTCCACGCCGACGGCACGTTGTTGGCCACGAACTCGGATGCCGTGCAAGACGACGATACTTCGACCGCCGGACAACCCTTCAATTGGGGCGGAACGGGCAGTATTCAAGGTCCGGTGGTGTTCGGCGAATCACTGGATCCGTTCATCGAACACACCTTCGCGGAAGCCGGACTGTACTACATCGCAGTGGCGGGCTTCCCGTCGGCGGGTGGCGTGGGTGGCGTGATTACCGGCCAACGCGTGAACTTCGGCGCGACTTATACACTGCAGGTCTCGATCGAAAATCATGCCAACGGCACCGTCTTCGTGCCGCCGAATACCGGCGGTTTGGACGACCCGACCGGTATCGTGCTGGGACCGGACAACTCGATCTATGTCTCCAGTTCGGCGACGGATCAAGTTCTGAAATTCGATTCGGCGACGGGTGCGTTCCAGGGTGTCTTCGTCGTGGCCGGAGCGGGCGGGTTGGACAATCCGCAGGGGTTGGACTTCGGACGCGACGGCAACCTGTACGTGGCCAGTCGGGACAGCGACCGCGTCATCGTGTACAGCGGCATCACCGGCGGTCCCGTTGGTTCCTTCATCCCGATCACGAAACCAGGCGACTTGATTTTCGGCCCGAACAATAACCTGTTCGTGGCGTCGCAGGTTTCGGCCGGGGAAGTGGACATCGTGGAAATCGGCGGTCCGTTGTCGTCGGTTCCGCGTAACATCCTTCGCGACTACGTCAACGGCGCGGGCGGCATGCTGGTCAGCGTCGGCGGGATCACCTTCGACGACAACGGCGATTTGTTGGTCACGGAAAACAGCACGAGCGGTAACAATCGCAATTCCGTGCTGGAATTCACCGGGCCGACCGTGGTGGCGTTGCCGGGTCTTGATTTCGGCGATGCACCGCGAGCCCCGCAGTCCGGTTTCGCGGGCAGCTATCCGACGATTCTCAACGAAGACGGCGCCAGACACGTCGTCATCGCGGGATTCGGCTTGGGGAACGCAGGCGGCGATTTGGAAGTCGACGGCAATGCGTCGGCGGATGCTCTCGGCGACGACAACTCCGTCAACGACGATGAAGACGCCATCACGATTCGCCAGGCGTTTGCAATCGGCGAAACGGAAACGTTCAACGTGCGAGTGCGTCGTACGTCCGCCCAAGCCAATCCCTATCTGGATGCGTGGGTCGATTTCAATCGCGACGGTGATTGGGACGACATCCACGAACGCATCTATTCGGGCGCGGTCGTGAATGGCATCAACCCGATCAACTTCGTCATACCCAGCACGGCCAGCCCGGGCGACACGTACGTCCGCTTCCGTCTGCACAATGGCACCACCCCGCTGGAGACCTACGGCTTCGCGGACAGCGGTGAAGTCGAAGACCATCTGATTACGATGGTGCCGGTCGCCGACCTGCTGGAACAAGGACCTCGACCGACTCAAAACGGGCAAGTCGTGAATGTCGATCCAGACAATCTTGTCACCGGAGCCATTCAGACTCTGCTGGCACACCCCACGGATCCGAACATTCTCTACATCGGTTCCGTCAACGGCGG
>JAQBZS010000896.1 GCA_027622115.1 Planctomycetota bacterium
TGCTGATCAAGTCGCTGTTGACGTTGATGTCGAGGTTCGGATCAAGCTGTCCGTTCAACGTGATCGTGCCACCCGCTGCGGTCAGAGCGGCGTTCACATTGACCGCTCCGGAAATCGCCACACCGCCGCCGGTCCCAGGAGTCGTATTGATCGCGTTGTTGACGTTGATCGTACCGTTCGTCGCGTTGATCGTGACGTTGCCTCCCGCTACTCCGCTGCCTGTGAAAATGCCGACCGTCGAGCCAACCGTTCCCACGACGATATTATTGGCATCCGTCAACGAAACGCTGCCCGGATTCAGGTCAGCGGCCACCGTTCCAAAATCGTTCGTCGCTGAATTCAGCGTGACGCTCGCCGCGCCCAGCAATTCCAGATTCGCAACAATCCTGCCCGTCGTCTGACTGACCGTGCCGCCCGCCGCACTCGAAATTCGCAAGATATCTGCAGCCGTCACGTTCGCCGCCAAGGCCACGTTGCCCGTGGTCGCGCCACTGGTCAGCAGGATGTCGGCTCCCGCAACCGTCGTTGTCAGCGTCCCACCTACGTTCTGAGTAATGTTCCCCGAGCCGTCCGTTCCCGCACTAATCGTCAAGTCGTTCGCCGCCTGCACAGTTGCGTTGAAGACGACATCGTTCGTCGCGCTGATCGACGCCGCTCCGCCCGCGACAACTGCTTCGTTGGCCGTCATGCTGCCGCTCGCGCTGACTTGCAAAGCGCCCGTGGCACTCACACCGCCCAGCGCGGCCGAGGCATTCCCCAACGACAAATCACCCGTGTTCGAAACAAAAATCCCGGCTCCAGCCGTCGAGGTCGCTTCCAAATTGCTGACGACCGTATTGAGCGCCGCGCCGCTGGCTCCGATCGCACCCGTCGCCGTGATGGCCACGCTGGTCGCTTGCACGTCCGCCGCTCCATCCGCGTCGCTGATCGAGCCGCCCGCATTCAACACGACCGTGCCGCTGCCGGCGCTCAGGTTGAGCGAACTCAGGCCGTCGGTTTCGTTGATGAACTGGCTGCCATTCGCAGCACTCGTGTTGATCACGAGATCGGCCACCGCTGTCTCGATCGAATCGATGCTCGTGCCGAACGCGGTCGCCATGACCGTCAAATCGTCGGCGGTGACGTTGTTCGTCGCACCGTTGTTATCTGTGACACCGCTCGCAGCGACGAGCGTCACGTCGCCCAGCGTTCCAGCATTCAATCCCCCCAAGGCGATGCCGCCGGAAGTTGTCGTCAACGCGATGTCGTTGGCGTCGCTGTCCGAGTTCGATGAATCCACATCGGTCGCGGTAATCGCACCGCCGGCATCGACTGTTATCGAACCGTTGTTTGTATCAACGTCTGTCAGCACGATCGCGTCGGTTTCGTCGATGTCGATCGCTCCAGCCGCACTGGTCGAAGCGTTGACGCTATTCACCGACGTGTCAATCGTGATCGAACTGGCCGCATCGGCCGTCAACACGTCGGCAGTGATCACTGTGCCCGAGCTGCCGTCGTCCGTGATGGCCGCCGCCGAGTTCAACGTCACGTCGTTCTGAGTTCCGGCACTGATCGTCCCCGTGACGATGCTGCCCGCCGAGGTAGTCAGCGTAATCGAATTCGTTCCGTTGTCGGTGTTCGCCGAATTCACATCGGTCGCCGTGATTTGACCGCCCGCAGCGACTCGGATCGAACCGTTGGAAGTATCGACGTCGGTCAGCACGATCGCGTTGGCTTCGTCGATGTCGATCGCTCCGGCGGCACTGGTTGACGCATTTAACGACGCCACATTCGTATCGAGCGTAATCGAACCCGCCGCATCCGCCGTCAGCAGATTGCCCGTGACATCGACCGCAGCCGAACCGCCCTCGGTAATCGATCCGCCCCGAGCGTCCAACGTCACGTCACCCAGCGACCCGGCATTGATCGAGATCGCCTGAATCCCAAACCCCGTGCTCGTCAAGTTCACATCGTTGGCAGAGTTGTTCGTGGTCGAGGAATCAACGTCGGTCGCCGTGATCTGCCCACCGGCCGTTACTGAGATCGCTCCGTTGCTCGTATCCACGTTCAACAAGTTGATCGCGTCGGTTTCATCGACCTGGATATTCCCCGCCGCCGAAGTCGATGCGTCCAACGTCGCGATGGTCGTGTCGAGCGTGATCGAACCAGCCGCATCCGCCGTCAGCAGGTTAGCCACAACATCGACCGCCGCCGTGCCGTTCTCGGTGATCGATCCGCCCTGAGCGTTCAGCACAACGTCGCCCAAAGTTCCAGCGTCGATCGAGATCGCCTGAATCCCCGCCCCGGCACTGGTCAGCGAAATATCGTTCGCCGCGTTGTTCGTCAAAGACGCCACATCGGTCGCCGTGATCTGCGCGCCGGCCACGACCGTAACCGAGCCGTTGGCCGTATCGACGTCGATCAAGTTGATCGCATCGGTTTCGTTGATCGACGCATTCCCAGCCGCATTCACGCTGAGATCCAACGCGGCGATTGTCGTCTCGATCGCATTGCCCGCGCCGACACCCGTCTGCGCGTTGATCACGACTCGACCACTGTTTGCCACGATATCGACTGCCGAATCGCCGCCATCGACGACTGCTCCAGAGGTGCTGGTGATCGTGATTGCCGCGTTGCTGCTGTTGGTCGTTTGCACGCTGCCCAACGTGACGTTGCCAATCGAGCTGATGTTGCTCAACCCACTGCCCGCATTCAGCACTGTCGAGTTACCGGCCGTATCCGCCATCGTGACAACGCCCGCTCCGGCTGCTCCCGCGTTGACCGCAATCGTGCCTCCGCCGGTCGTGACATCGCCCGCATTCGTGAATAGAACGTCGTTCGATTGCGAGTTCAACGTGACCGTACCAGTCCCCGCATTGATCGCCGCCTGAATCAACAGGTCGTCGTTGTTCGAGCCGTCGCTGTCGCCTGCCGTCAACGTGACCATCCCAACTGCCGTCGTGGATGCCGCACCGGACAGAGTCAGGCTGCCGTTGATCGTGTTGATATTGATATTGCCTGTGACGTTCGTCGCGCCGGTCACTTCCAACGCTCCGGCGGTTGCGACCTGCTCGACATCGACCGTGCCGCTCGTCGAATTCGCGGCGTTCAGCCGAGTGGCCGCGATATTGATGTCGTCCGCCGCTCCGCTGCCCGTCGCTGCCGACAGCGTGATTGTGTTGCCGATCAAGTTCGCGGTTTCGGCGACCAACACTTCCGTGATCGCTCCCGCGCCGTCGCTCAACCCACCCGTCGCGCCAGAGAAATCAGCTCGCACCGTGACGTTGCCGACCGTCGCATCGGCGTCGCTGTTGGCACTCACGAAACTAAGCTGCACCGAGCCAGGACCGGCTACCAACACGTTGCCGTCCTCGCTGAGCACTTGCGAACCGTTGGCCAGAACCACCTCACCGCCCGCATTGCCGTTGGCTTGAGCAAGCGTCGTCGTATTCAACTGCGTGCCGCCCAGCACGCTGACATCGCCAGTTCCAACCGCGCTGATATTGATCCCGCTCGAAAGGCTCACCGTGTCTCCCGCCAGGACCGACACGGCTCCGTTGCCGCCAGTCGCCGTGATGTTCGCGTTGACGGTCAAGTCGGCCGATGTGCCGGTGCCGTTCGCAAACACGCTGACTTCGCTGCCCGTTGAATTGCTGATCGCCTGAGCGACCACAA
>JAQBZS010000897.1 GCA_027622115.1 Planctomycetota bacterium
TCTTCGCCATCCCGGTGGTGGCGAGTCGTAATTGAACGCTCGGCCGTTCTTCGGTGTGTCGCCAAACAGTGTGCCGATCGTGAGTTTCCGACGACGGTGATCTTTCAGCGTCTGATCGATCCGGCGCGACTGGCGATAAGTCTCGGAGAGTTGGTCTTTGAGCAGTTCCTTCCGGGGATAGATGGCCAGGCATCGAGTCCAGCGTGTCTGATCCAATGTGGGAGCCAGATGCAGAAACGCGGGCAGATAAAACGACAGTGTCTTACCGCTACCAGTCCCTGCGCAGACGATGCTTCCCGTCGCCTGCCGGATGGCGATATTCGCAAGAATGCTGCGAGTCGATCGCACCTGAAACTCGGCGAGTTCCATGGGTCGCCCGGCGCCACGGTCGAGAATTGCCGCCAGAACATCCTTTTGAAGCGGATCCAGGCGACAGACTTCGTTGATCGAGGTTTCAGCATCCGCTCGGGAGACATTTCTGCGAGGAAACTGTCGAGGCCGCAAAATGAATCGAAAGTCGGCCACAAGGGTCTTCGCCTGCTGCCACTTGCGACCGTCGCGATGCTGCGGAAACAACTGACGCAACCGGGCCAGCAATCGAATGGCCTCACCCATACGCGTCCGGTATCGAGACCGGGTTCCGTCCATCAAGGAAATCAGCAACCGCCGATCCAGCAGATAATCGACGAAGTCCATCGGGTCGGGGAACTCGCTCCACAACTCGCGTTCGTTCAGAAAGTCCTCGGCCAGATCGGCAAGTTCATCATCTTCGAACGAGCCATCCACCAATCCCCAGGCAAGCAGGCGTGACTCGCGCGCTTCGAGTCTGCTCAGGAATTCTGCGGCAGCAGCGGTCGAATCGTTCATGGAGTGGTTTCACAAGGAGCAACGAAAGATGGTCGGCCTGTCATCGCAATTGATCTACCGGTCCTGATAGATCCGAAACGCCTTCGTCTTGCCGGTGTCTTCGAGATACTGCCTGACCGACTCAGTAAGCAGGTCTAGAGGAGCGCCACCCTTGCGGACAGCATCCAGAAATCGATTCACGTCTGGATTTTCACTGCCTTTCGGCAGGCTCCCGATCAACGTACGCAATTGATCCCAGCGTTTCTCGATTTCGTGCAACGCATTTAGGTCAGTCGGGACGCGGGTAACAGGGATCCTGGTCAATCGTCGAATCTCTTCGACGGTGGCAGACTCAGAATTGAACTGCTCGCACCGTTTCAAGTCGGCTTCATCGACTGCAGGCCGTCGACGTTTGACGACTTCGGCCCACTCGACTTCTGTCTGCCTGGCAGCCTTGTCCGCGACACTTTCACATCCCTCGACCAGCCGATTCACAGGGGTGTCAATCTTTGCTGGGTCTTCGGGAATCAACTCGCGAATCTTTGCAATCGCGGTTTGCAGTTTCTCGACGTCTGTAGAAGGGAGCTGCGATTCTTTGATCCATTCCCGTTCTCGCTGCAGAGCAACCCGCTTCGCTGGTTCCTCAAGACTGTCGGCTGCCGCTTTCAATTCGTCGGCACGACTTTTGAGTTGCTCGTTGAGTTTCAGATCCTTGCGAAACTGGTCGTACCGCTGCAGCAAGGCGACGACATTGCTGGCTCGTGAACTGATCATGTTGTTGAGCCTCCGATGACATTGAGTTGTTCGGACATTCGATCCAGCGTCTGCTCAATCCGCTCCTTTGACGCTTCCAGCATTCCTTCACCAGCGGCGAGTTCGGCCTCCAGGTTCTTTTCCAGGGCGACAAGCGTGTCAGACATCGTGCGGAGAAACCGCTCAATCACACCCAGCACCTGGTTGTCGATCTGAGCCAGCGACGACACCTGAGTTCCAAAGTCGTCGCTCTCCGTCGCCGCCAGTTTCTTCAAGGTTCCTGGCACGCGGGCGAGGCGAAACTCTTCGCAAAGTCTTTGCAGGTCGGCCGCCTTCGGCAGGTCACCGGCCAGCACTCCCAGGCGTTGTGCTTCCGGAAGAACCTGCTCTTTCAGCGTTGTGACGAGACCCGACTGGTCGAAGTCTTCTCCGAGTTCGGTCAGGCACTGCTGGCGGATGCTGGCGAGTCGGTTCTGCTGATTCCGCACAACGCTCGACAGTCTTGCAGAGAACCGCTTCGCGAATGTGACCGCTGCAGCGACATCACCGGAACCTGGACCATCGGGCATCGGTGTGTCACTTTTCGAAGTGCCTTTGAACTTCCTGATAGTGTGAAGCAGACGCACGCAATCGATTCCGTGAGTCGTACCTGCTCCTCCCTGTCGCACGGCAGTTCTTGCCAGAAGTTCGTCCTGGAGGAGTCTGTGATGTTTCACAGCTTCACTCTTGAATTCAGCCCACTCGTCTCCGGCCTGTGGTGATTCCAGATCGGGCGGGGCATCGAACAACGCATTGAGTAATGCCGCAGAATCGGATGCGTGCGCTGTCTTGACGTCAAGAAAGCGGGCCGCCAGCAGGATGTGTTCGACAAGTGCCGGTACGGGATCGCCAGCGAACTCGTGGTACTTCTTAGACAGCAGCCATTCGGTGGCCTGAGGCACGAGACGCTCAAGCAGGTTCTGCAGACATGCGTAGTCGAGTTCCGCGTCCGGGTAGTCCCAGTTCTGGTAGTGCTCGTGTCGCGTCAGAGCAATCAATGCCAGTACCGCCGTGTTACGCTGGTCGATGCTGGCGAACTCCTCATTCGTGCAGACGGTACACATCGCGTTGGCCGGTGTGACATTGCCCGTTCCTTTGGCATTGGGCAGAAAGATGTTGCCCTGCCATCCCTTCATCTCGGGCGCTGTCAGTTTGCGAAGAAAGTGTGCATCCCAGTCAATAGCCCCCAGAACGTGATTGGCGAGCATGAGCCGTAAATCATTGGCCTCCTTCTGGGGCAATATCGACGATGGATTCCAGCCATTGAGCAGGCGGTCCCAGCGACGGACTTCCTCGGGATGTTCGGAAGTGACGATTGGTTCCGGCACAGGGGCAGGTACCGGCATCGGTTCTGGTTGAACGGGCTTGGGAGTCGCCGGTTCGTCGCTGTCTCGACCGTTGTCGGCAGACGAACCATTAGACGGTATCGGCTCAGGATGTCGTTCCGGGAAACGTGGGCGGACCTCGGGACCGGGAGCGGTCAATGGCCGAAGGCCGAAGGCTTCGTAGACTTCCTTAGGCAGCACGGCTTCGCCAAGACGGTCGGGACAGTCGCCCCAGAACCTCAGCAATGCCAGATAACGAGAGCGAGTTTCTCTGCTGCTCTCTGCATTTCTGACCTCTGAAACCAGGGATGCAGACAAGCGTTCGGCCTGCTTGCCCAGAAACTCTTCAGAAGGAAATTTGTTATCGAGCCAGGCAGAGCGATAGTCCCGCAGGACCCGGATCAGCAGGTGGTTGATGATCGTCCGCGGATTCAGCCGCAACCGCTGTTCCGCATCACGAAGATGGATGTCGGACAATTGCCGAACTGCCGCCTCGTTGAAGGGAAACAGCGGCCAGCCTGACTGCGATCTTCCGAAGGCATCCAGTCGCTGACGGTCCTCTGCGTCCATTTCGCCATCGTTACCAAAATGCGGGGGCCACTGTTCATCGTCAGTTTCGCTGCGTCGCTGCTTCAATGCGTCGGAACCGAACCTGGCGGCGTTGAGGTATGCCCCGACATAATCACAG
>JAQBZS010000898.1 GCA_027622115.1 Planctomycetota bacterium
CCTTGACGAAGACGTTTACAGCTGGAAACGATCATCCCAATTCTGTACACGTCTTCGCGACACAGACGGATGAGCCATTCCTTTTTGGGAAAGTGATGGGGCACAAGACTTTCGGGGCGAGTGCTTCGGCCATTTCAACAAGCGCCGATTCGTCCTTGGACATCATGCTCACCCTGGATTTGTCCGGATCGATGCTCTACCAGGGCCGCATACAAGCGTTGCGACAGGCTGCTCCAGTGTTCGTTGATGTCATTGATGAACTCGGCAGCACGGACAAAATTGGGATGATGGGCCTCTCCGCCGACCCGAGCAGTTTTGACTATGAAGAAGTTGGTGGAAACGCTGAATTATACAATTCTGGACTACACCCGACTGCTGGACACCATGTCGGTGTTCTCGAACAACGGCTGACACTTGACTTCAATCTCCTTAAGAACACGGCCCTCAGCGCGACGAGCCTAAGAGCCGGCAAGTATAACGGGTGGACAGGAACTGGCGCTGCTCTCGGGGACTCGGTGCACTACTTGTTGAACGGTGCTGAGATTCGTTCCGGGGCAAAAAGGATCGTCGTGTTAATGAGCGACGGACATGCGAATCGCCCTGCTGGAGACGGGCCAGGCTACGCGATGCAAATGGCAACCTACGCCGCTGCCAACAATGTCACGGTCTACACAATCAGTTTGGGAAACTCCACGGATCAGGAATTGATGCAAAATATTGCCGACACGACGGGTGGCATGCACTTCCTGGCGAACGGATCGGGGGCGGTCGTCCTCACCCAGACGCTCACCGCCGCATTTAAGGATATCGCTGGAGCAATCAAGAACACGCATTTGGTAAAATAGTCCGGACGAAGAGCCGAAACGTAATGAATCCCAAGTCTCGCACCACCGGCTTGTCGCGCTCGTTGTGGCTGAGGAACACGTCAGACTTGAACCCGCCAGCTGGCATGCGCGACTGTTGGTGATCGGGGCGATCGAAATCATCGACTGGCGGTTTGGTCACGGCTTCTGGCTCCCAGTTCAGTAGGTACAGCCGTTCTATCGACACCAGCGGTGGATTTCATCCCAGGGTTAGCGCCGGGTTTTCTTGCACGCATGTTCGAGGTGAAGATCCCACGGATGGCAATGCCGGTCCACGGATGATCGATGATGAATCATCCGTATCGTGCTGAACCTGACGAATCAGGCTGGCCAACGCGATTGCCATTGACGTGCATCCGCGCAAGAACAGATAAGCCGCCTCCGATCCGAACTTTTCAGGAGCCAACCGAATATGGTCAACGTCCGCGCCTCACACGTCGCTCTGCTCGCGCTCACCCTTGCCACTGTGTCTTTCGCCGCTCCACCCGTCGGTTGGCGAAATGACGGCACCGGCAAATTCCTCGCCGCGACTCCGCCCATTAATTGGGCGACGGACAGCAATATCGTCTGGCGAATTGAAACTTCGGGGCGGAGTCTGGCGTCGCCGGTCGTCGTGGGAAACCAAGTCTTCGTCACTGCGGAACCCGCAGAACTTCTGTGCTTTTCCACGAAGGACGGCAAGCAACTGTGGCAACAATCCCATCAATACATCGAAGTCTTCGGCAAGACTGAAGGCGATCGCATCGAGAAAGACCTGGCGCAAGCACGTGATCTCGGCAAGCAAGTCAACGACCTCCAGCGTGAACGTGACGCCGCCCGCAAAGCCGAAAACCTCGACCAAGCCAAGGAACTCGAAGGCCGCATCAACTCGCTTCGCGAACGCATTAACAAGCTCCAAGTCTTTCCGCCGATGCCCGGTGGCGACACCGGCAACACCGGCAGCACTCCGACCAGCGACGGCAAGAACATCTTCGCTGTGTTCGGCACGGGCATCGTCGCTTCGCACGCGCTGGCGGGAAAACGCAATTGGATAAAGTTCGTTGAGGCCCCCAGTAACGGGCACTGTGCATCACCGATCCTGATCGACGGGAAGCTGATCGTTCACCTGCGAAATCTGATCGCGCTCGACGCCGAAACGGGAGCCGTCTTGTGGAAGGCCGAAACCGGAGCGCGTCATGGCAGCCCGGTGGCCGCCCAAATCGACGGTACTTCGATCGTCGTGACGCCCGAAGGTGCCGTGGTTCGCGTCTCCGACGGCAAGATCGTGGCGAAGAATCAATTTCGCTTGAACCATTCGTCGCCGATCGTGCATGCCGGTGTGGTCTATGCCATGCAGGAAGGCAGCATCAAAGCCGTCACGCTGGCCAACGCCGCCGCCGACCAGGCCGTCACGCAGGTGGCATGGGAAACCAGCGGCTCGCGAGCCAGCCGTTTGGCTTCGCCGGTGTACCACGACGGTCTGGTTTACAGCGTGACCGAACAGGGGATTCTCGAAGTGACCGCTGCAAACACCGGAGATCGCGTGTATCGCATGCGACTCAAATTCGATGGTGGCCGAGTCGATCCGAGTGTGGTGCTCGCCGGCAATCACCTGTATGTCAGCAATACACGGGGCGAGACGGTCGTTTTTCGACCCGGCAAAGAGTATGAAGAAGTCGCGCGATGCCACCTCAAGGATGGGTTCAGCAGCAGCCTGACGTTCGCCGGCCGACGGCTGTATGTCCGCACGAAAAAGTACTTCTACTGCATTGAAGAACCCGACACGGTTCGCGGCAAATGATTGAATTGATATGGACCCACAACATCGAAGGACGATCGAAGTCATCGCACATCGCGGCATGGGCGAGGATTTCGTGCAGCCGAACGAGCCACCGGAAAACACGCTGCCATCGTTTGAAGCGGCGTGGGCGGCAGGGGCCGACGCCTGCGAACTTGACGTGCATTTGACGAGTGACAATCAAGTGATTGTCATTCACGACGACACGACGGGACGCACGGCGAATACCGATCTGCCGGTCGCCGAGTCCACGTTCCAGCAATTGCAGCAACTCGACGCGGGAGGTTGGAAGGGTGCAAAGTGGTCCGGTGTCCGATTCCCGGCGCTCAGCGAAGTGCTGGATTCGATTCCCGACGGTCGGCGTCTGTTTATTGAGATCAAAACCGGGCCGTCGATCATTCCGTTCCTGAGCGATGTGATCCGAAATTCGGGAAAGGCTGCGGAACAACTCGTCGTGATCAGCTTTGATCTTGAGACGCTGAAGGCCTCACGGCTCGCTCTCCCCGAACTACAGCACTTTTTCCTGGTTGTGTTTGAATGGGACGCCCGTGTCCCGCAATGGAATGCGGCCTCTGATCTGACACAAGCCGACAGCCAGTTGTTTCGAACCGAGTGGCAAAAGCCGGCTGATATTGATCGGCTGATTCAGATCACGAAAGACGCGGGATTCGACGGCATCGACGTGAGTCAGGATCAACCCGACGACTTCGGCCTCCAGATGCACGACGCGGGTCTCGACTGGGTTGTGTGGACCGTGGACGATCCCAACGTCGCTCTCTCAATGGCGGTGAAAGGGGCCGTTTCGCTGACCACAAACAAACTTCAATATGTCACGCAACTCTTGCAAGCTCACGGAATTCAAACTGGACCATTCGCCACTGGCCGGGCAGTATGAGGAAGTCGCGAGTTGCCACCGCTTGTGGGCGGAACGATGGCGATGGAAGGTGAGCCGGTTGATGAGGCTGTTGAACTTAACCGCTTCGCGGGCTGGCGCAGACTCTTA
>JAQBZS010000899.1 GCA_027622115.1 Planctomycetota bacterium
TCAACCCAACACTTACTCTGGGCCATATTCCACTTCATGCTGGCGTGGTCGAGCAGGGGACGGTCGGTAGTAGCAGTCCGTCACTGCTCCACTGACACAGGGTCAGTGGTGGAAAATGCGCCCAAGAAAACAACAAACCGCAAAACTGTAGTCCGAGCTAGAAACTTCCGGTTCTCAATTTGAATCGGTTTATTTTACTTCAATGCTTCGCAAACCAGATCGCCGACTTCCGTCGTGGAATAGCCCATGCGACCGGCATTTTGGCTCTTCATTTTGGTTCCGGTTACGGACTGAATCGCTTCGAGCACCTTGGCTCCGGCCGCGGGCTGGCCGCTGTGTTCCAACAGCATGGCCATGGCGCTGATCGCCGCGATCGGGTTGATCACGTTCTGGCCCGTGTATTTGGGAGCACTGCCGCCCATCGGTTCGAACATGCTGGTGCCGCCCGCATCCGGATTGATGTTGCCGCCCGCAGCGACTCCCATGCCGCCCTGCAGGATGCCGCCGAGGTCCGTGATGATGTCGCCGAACATGTTGGTCGTCACAATGACGTCGTAGTATTCGGGATTCTTCACCATCCACATGCAACACGCATCGACATGGTTGTAATCAGCTTTGACATCCGGGTACTCCCGAGCCACGTCCTGAAACGTCCGCCACCACAGGTCGTGGCCGTAGGTCAGCACGTTCGTCTTTGCGACAAGCGTCAATTGCTTGCCCTTCGGGTTGTTCCGTTTCTGAGTGAATTCGAAGGCCCAACGGATACAACGTTCACAGCCTTTACGGGTATACAAGGCTGTCTGTGACGCGACTTCATCGGGCGTGTTTTTCTTCAAGAACCCGCCGATCCCGCAATACATGTCTTCGGTGTTTTCTCGCACGACAACGAAATCGATGTCCTCGGGCCCTTTGCCCGCCAGCGGTGTTTCGACACCCGGATAGAGCCGCACCGGGCGGAGATTGATGTACTGATCCATCTGGAAGCGGAGTTCCAAGAGGAGCCCCTTTTCGAGGATCCCCGGTTGCACGTCGGGATGACCGACAGCGCCGAGGAAGATGGCGTCGCACGCTTTCAGGGCATCGACTGCACCTTCCGGCAAGATCTCGCCGGTTTTCAGATAGCGTTCGCCGCCGAAGTCGAATTCCTGGGTCTCGTAGGTGAAGCCTTCGATTTTGCTGACGGCTTCGAGGACTTTGATCGCTTCGGCGGTCACTTCAGGGCCCGTCCCGTCTCCAGGAATCGTGGCGACTTTCATTCGATGAACCTCGGGGTTTGCTCGCGGAATCTCGTGGCGTCGCGCGAGAAGAAGCTTGGAAATACAACCGGACCATATGGCCGACGGACTTGAGATCGGAGGCAACAGCCGTCTCGATCAACTCAAGCGGGGCGGGATTCTATCAGTGGCAGAAATGACTCACAACTCGCCGGAATCACCGTGAATTCCTTTAGAACACGGAGTCAAACCGCTCACGCGATACCTGACTTGGTTGTTTGGACTGTCGAGATATCTGCAACAGGGCAGTTTGCAAGTCTATTTGTTGTACATCCTCGTGATCGTTGTCGGCCTGTTGCTGTGGCGACCGGGACGATTGTGGATCGCCGCCGAGCAACTGTTGCATCGGCATCCGCCCGTCCCGCGAAAGGTTCGAGTCAATTCAGCGTCCGTTGATTGAATTGAACAGTGACCCGAGGAGCCGTATGAGAGATCATGTACGGATCTCGGGAGACCCGGCGGAGCAATCGCTGGGTCGCGCTCGCCGTTGGGGTTGTCGATCGCAGGCAGCGTCGTTGAACGCATCAAACAGGAATTCGAGATGTTTACAGGAATCGTCGAAGGCCAAGGCACCGTCAAGCACATCGATCGCGGCGAAGGCGAGATTCAACTCGTTTTGAGTCCTCCATCCGACCTACTCAACGATTGCGCCATTGGCGACAGTATCGCCGTCAACGGATGTTGTCTGACGGTGATTGCGATCACCGAAAACGGGTGGACCTTTCAAGCCGGAGATGAAACGCTCGCCAAAACGAATCTCGGTGAATTGCAAGTCGGCGGCCCAGCTAATTTCGAACGTTCCATGCGAGCGGACGGACGGCTCGGCGGACACATCGTGCAGGGGCATGTCGATGGCACGGGCATCGTGGACGACATTCAGGAACACGGTGATTGGACCGACATGTGGTTTCAAGTTCCCAACAGCGTCGCCCGACAAATGGTGCCCAAGGGGTCGGTCACCGTGGACGGCGTGAGCCTAACGCTGGTGAATGTCGAAGCGGAACGGTTCAGTGTCGCGTTGATCCCGCACACGCTCGAAGTCACGACCTTGGGTCGGCGAGTCATCGGTGAACGAGTCAACGTGGAAACCGATATCCTCGGCAAGTACATCCTGAAGTATCTCGACAACCTCGATCTGCAAGTTCGGTCGTGATCATGCGCCGTATTTTTGCAGCCGACCTGCATGAGCCAACGCCATCAGCATCAGATGCTTGGCTTCGAACTGACCCAATCCGCCGGTCAGGCACTGCGTTTCTCCGAAGGATTCGTGCGGATCGAATCGGCATGTCTCCGCCGCAATCAACGTCGGCACCGGATGCCAACTGTGTGCCTTGAGTTTGGCCGGCGTGCTGTGATCGCCGGTGATGACAATCGCCTCCGGGTTGAGCGCCGTGATCCGCGGCACGCCACTATCGAATTCTTCCGTGCGAGCCGTTTTGGCGGCAAAGTTGCCGTCCTCGCCGGTGGAATCCGTGTACTTGAAATGGATGAAGAAGAAGTCGTAGTCATTCCACGCCGCTTCCAAGCGATCCATTTGGTCGTCGAGTGTTTGGCCCGCATCCAACACATCCATGCCGACTAATTTCGCCAATCCGCGATACATCGGGTACACGGCAATGGCGGCGGCTCGCAGCCCGTAGACTTCGTGATACGTGGGGATGCTCGGTCGTTTCGCGATGCCGCGGAGCGTCAATAAGTTCGCGGGCGAATCATCCTTGAGAACTTCGCGTGCCTGCTCGATGAATTGTTTGGCGATTTCGGCTGTCTTTTGAGACGCCGCATCATTCGCAATCGGTTCGAGCGGCGGCACTCCCGTTTTCTGTGGATCGGTATCGTCGACATTGCCGCCGAGATCTTCGCAGCGAAAAACGATGACGAGCCGGTATTCCTTGACGTGCCGCACGAAAACTTCCACGCCGGGAATTTCGATCAGGTCGAGCTTTTCGCAAAGTCGGGCTCCAATGTCGCTGCCGATTCGGCCCGCTCGGCGATCCGTGATGTTGCCGTCCGCGTCGATCGTGCAGAAGTTTCCGCGAATGGCAACGTCGTTCGGGCCGAGGTCGAAATCGATGCCGAGCGCTTCCAGCACGCCGCGGCCGATGTTGTATTTGAGCGGGTCGTATCCAAAGAGACCCAAGTGACCCGGCCCGCTACCGGGCGCGATTCCCGGCAACACCGGCACGCTCATGCCCTGGCAGCCGCGTTTGGCGAGCGCATCGAGGTTCGGAGTGTTGGCCGTTTCCAATTCGGTCTTGCCACCCGGTTCAAGCGGCAAGCCGCCCAGTCCGTCGGCGACGTAAAGGACAATCTTGGACCCGTTTTCAAATTGCAGTTTGCGTGTGAGATCGTGGGGGTCT
>JAQBZS010000900.1 GCA_027622115.1 Planctomycetota bacterium
GGTTCAATTCAATGCTCGCGGCGGAAGTCGTCCCTTGTTCTAGCGATTTAAGCCGCGAGCATTGAACTTTGAACCACCCGACCCCAGCCACCCCTGCACGAAACCTGCTCCAAAGAATTCGTCAGTCAAGAGCCAGTTTTCAACACCCTACCCGTGACCGCTCGGGACAATGGTCGCAAGCTACGGTTTGCAGTCGCAAAAAGCCCGATGACCTTGCGAACAAGGCCAACGGGCTCTGAAGTTTCGTCACTCGACGCTCAGCGAGCAATGCGATCAACTGCAACCCATACTGTTTCCACAATTGTGGCAGAGATAGCAGTTGCCGTTTCGCACGGTAATCGCACCACAATTATCGCAACCCGGCGCGTCCGATTGGAAGTTCGCGAACTGCTTGCTGCGAACCGCGGGACTGCCGTCGTCGATCTTCGACCCGTTCGTGGAACTCTTGCCGTTGACCGTTCCAACGTGCGAATCCACCAACGTCTTCAACTCGACGGCAACCTCACCGGCCGATTGCGGAGCGGCAGCGTCGTCGGTCGACTCCCGTTTGGGTGTGTTCGCTTCGCGGTATCCGGGGATGAATTCGATTCCGAGGAACCGGAAAATGTAGTCCACCACGCTCTTGGCGTTCGGGATATCAGGATTGTCGGTCCAGCCGGCCGGTTCGAATCGCGTGTGCGAAAACTTGTCGACGAACACTTCCAACGGCACTCCGTATTGCAGACCCATCGACGTCAGTGTGCCGATGACGTCCATCAACCCGCCGATCGTGCTGCCTTCCTTGGCCATCGTGATGAACAACTCGCCCGGTTTCCCATCTTCAAACCGGCCCACTGTGATGTAGCCCTCGTGACCGCCCACCGAAAACTTGTGCGTCAACGACTGCCGCGTCTTTGGCAGATATCGACGTACCGGCGTGCCCGGCTCAACAGCCCCGTGGCGTCCGACCCGTTTGCGATCGCCTTCTTTCGTCGTGGCCAGCGGTTGGCTCTGCTTCGAACCATCGCGATAAATCGCCAACGCTTTCAGGCCGAGCTTCCAGCCTTCCAGATACGCTTCCTCGACGTCTTCGACCGTCGAATTCTCGGGCATGTTGACGGTCTTGGAGATCGCACCCGACAGGAACGGCTGTGCCGCCGCCATCATTTTGACGTGTGCTTGCCAACTGATCGTCCGCGTGCCGTTGGCCGGCTTGAACGCACAATCGAAGATGGGGAGATGCTCGGCATTGATGTCCGGCGCGCCTTCAATCGTTTCACGCTCGTCAATCCACTTGATGATGCGATCGATCGATTTCTTGCCGTAACCCAACGACTTCAACGCGTGCGGCACCGTGCGATTGACGATCTTCAGCATGCCGCCACCGGCAAGCTGCTTGTACTTCACCAACGCAATATCCGGCTCGATACCGGTCGTGTCGCAGTCCATCATAAAGGCGATGGTGCCGGTCGGAGCGAGTACCGTGGCCTGAGCGTTGCGGTAGCCGTGGACGCGGCCCGATTCCACGCACTCTTCCCACACCTCTTGTGCCGCTCGACGGAGATAACCCGGACAGGCCGGATTGATGCTATCGGCCGCATTGCGATGCATCCGCATCACGCGAAGCATCGATTGCTCGTTCTCCTTGTAGCCGGCAAACGGCCCCATGAAGCTGGCGATCCGACTCGATTGCAGATAGCCCTGACCGTTCAGCAAAGCGGTCAACGCTCCGCACATCCCGCGACCGGCTTCGCTGTCGTAGGGAATACCCATCGACATCAACAGGCTGCCCAAGTTGGCGTAGCCCAGACCCAGCGGCCGAAACAGGTGGCTGTTCTTGGCAATGGTCGGCGTGGGATAGCAAGCTCGGTCGACGAGAATCTCCTGCGCCGTGATGTAGATCGAACAGGCCTTGCGGAACCGGTCGATGTCAAAGGTGCCGTCCGTCTTCTGCATTTTCTTGAGGTTGATGCTCGACAGATTGCAGGCGGTGTCGTCGAGGAACATGTATTCCGAGCACGGGTTCGACGCATTGATCGGGCCGGTATTACGACAGGTGTGCCAACGATTGATCGTGCTTTCGTACTGCATGCCCGGATCGCCGCAGAACCAGGTTCCCGCCGCCATCTCGCGCATCAATTCCCGAGCCTTATAGGTTGGACCAGGGATACTCGCGTCGGTCACGTAGTGCGTGGTCCAATCGGCGTCGTCGACCACGGCCTGCATGAATTCGTCGGAAACGCGGACGGACAGATTCGCGTTCTGAAACATGATCGAGCTGTAGGCTTCGCCATTGAAGTTGGCGTCGTACTCGCCGCTGTCGATCAAGACCCGCGCCTTTCTCTCTTCCTTGGCCTTGGCCTGGACGAAATCCATGATGTCCGGATGCCAGTCCTTGAGACTCTGCATTTTGGCGGCGCGACGAGTCTTCCCGCCCGATTTCACCACCGCCGCGATCTGGTCGTAGACTCGCATGAACGACAGCGGGCCGGATGGAATTCCGCCGCCCGACAACTTTTCGCGACCGCTGCGGATCGTCGACAGGTCCGTGCCGGTGCCCGAGCCGAACTTAAACAGCATGGCCTCGCTGGTGGCGAGACGCATGATGTCTTCCATGTTGTCTTCGACGGACTGAATGAAGCACGCGGAACACTGCGGGTATTCGTACGGAGTGTCCGGCCGCTCGATGTCTTGCGTTTCGGGGTTGAAACGGTAGTTGCCGAGCGTGCCGCCGACGTTGTACTGCTGATGCAAGCCTACGTTGAACCACACGGGCGAATTGAACGCACCGTGTTGATGCAGGCACAGCCACGCCAATTCGCGGTAGAAGATTTCGCCGTCTTCCACGCCTTGGAAGTAACCGTCCTCGATCCCCCAATCCGCGATGGTGCGGCAGACGCGGTGGATCACCTGGCGGACGCTGGTCTCACGTTCGTCCGTGCCGGGTTCGCCGTAGAAGTACTTGCTGACCACGACATTGGTGGCCAGTGGCGTCCATTCGACGGGAACTTCGACGTCGTTCTGTTCGAAGAGGACGCCCCCGCTTTCGTCTTTGATCTGCGCGGACCGACGGTCCCATTCGACGGTGTCGAAGACGTCGTCCGCATCCCGAGGGCAAAAGTACGGTTCCAATCTCAAGGCACCGGCCTCTGTAACAGCGTTGCCGCTCTGCTGACCGTTGGACCGAACTGTAAAGTGTTGCGGTGCAATTCCTTGCGCGTGGTGCATCATGCACGTCTCCTGTTAAGTCTCCAAAATGCCCCGCTTCCGAGGCTCCATTCGCTCACTCACTCCCGCTCAATCCTACCACAGATTCAAGGTGGCCAAAAACGAAAGAACCACAATGACTTGTGGTTCTTGATCGCCGCACACCCAAGATGTAGTGAATTTGGTCGGAAGGCCGAATATAAGTGGGCGACGAGAATTGTCAAGTTTCCACCGCCGAAATCACGCCCAATCGGACGCTGCTGTGAGGCGCAAATCCGTTGGGAATTGAGGACTTAAAGCAATTCGGGTTTTCCCGAAAAACCGCTCGACCGGCGGTCATTCAGAAGCCCACGCCGTTCCGAATTCGGGGAACAACAGGAGACCGCCATCGACGAACAACCCCGTGTCGAGGCGGAAGTCGCAACGTTGTGTCGACGAAATGTT
>JAQBZS010000901.1 GCA_027622115.1 Planctomycetota bacterium
AAGGCTCGTTCACGGGAGCGTCGGTGGCGAAGCAGGGCCTGTTTGAAATCGCGGACGGCGGCACGTTGTTCATCGACGAAATGGGCGAGATGCCGGCGTCGATGCAGGCCAAGCTGCTGCGAGTCTTGGAAGACGGTTCGATGCGTCGAGTCGGCTCGCTGCAGGAACGCCGAGTCAACACGCGAGTCATCTCGGCCACCAACCGCAACTTGGCGAAAGAAGTCGAAGAGAGACGCTTCCGAGAAGACCTTTATTACCGCATCAATGTGATGTCGATCGACCTGCCACCGCTGCGGATTCGGACCGGAGACGTGCCGCTGTTGATCTCAAGTTTTCTCGGAAATACTTGGACGATCGAGAGCGAGGGGTTGGCGGCGTTGGAGTCGTACTCATGGCCGGGCAACGTCCGGCAATTGATCAACGTGCTGGAACGGGCCAAGATTTTGGCCAACGACGGCATGATCACGCTCGACGATTTACCGCACGAAATCGTGGCGGACTCGTCCAGCGAGACCGCGATCGTTCCTGCGACCAATACGCTGGCGGCGTTGGAGCGATCGAAGGTCGTGGAAGTGCTGCAACGTGAACGCGGCAATAAGACCCGCGCCGCCAAAGCGCTGGGCATCACTCGACGCTCGCTGTACCGCTTGATCGACAAGTACGGCGTCCGAACCGACGGCCTCGCAAAGCCGGACGAGCGAGGATGAACCGAGCGCGCCGTGGGATGCCGCAACAACCGGCGAACTGGATTGCGCCGATTCCCGGCAGCGTGTTGGCCAACCGTTGTCGATTTGATCTTTTCTTGCACGCGTTTTTGGACACGGTGACCAGTTTTCGCACCACCGACCCTGCGTCGGTGGACGAGTGACTGCACGGCTACATCCGCATGCGTCTGTTTCCCGGCCTCCTCCGACCCCCGTGTTGGTGGAACCCACGACTGATTAGAAGCTATCTGAAAAAGGGGTCTGACCCTTTGGAGGCCTCGCTAAACCCCGGCAAAAACTGAGGCCGGAGAGGGTCAGACCCCTTTTTAGATAGCTTCTAGTCTAGCCGCGAGAGCGTCGCCCCACCGACGCGGGGGTCAGTGGAGGCGTGGTCGAGCAGGGGACGTTCGGTAGTAGTAGCAGTCAGTCATTTCTCCACTGACACAGGGTCAGTGGTGGAAAATGCGCGCAAGAAAACAACAATTCGCAGAGTTGTAGGCTTGGACACGTTGGTTTCGAACGGCAAGGACGGCATTCGATGAAGGACGAGCAGGAACAAGCACCCGACAATCCAGTTGCGGACGGCATTGAGGTCATTCCCGCGACTGAGTCACAACACAACACCGATGATTCGTTGCGGGGGAATCGCCGGGAATCGCGCATGCACTGATCCCGGTTTCGAATTCACGATTCGCGACCAACGAGGATTCTCGAAATACCGGCCGTCATTGGGCTGGTTGTTGTCAGCGACATCACCATCTTTCGAGGCCAAGGATTGGCGGGATACGCCGCGTTCCTCGTCATCGCCGTGCTGCTCACCGGGATTGGAGCCGCGACTCGAACGGGTGGACGTTTTGTATGAATTGCAGTCGCGATGCTGGAATTGCTCGCCGCACGCATGTTCCAAGCAGCTTCAAGAATCACGCCAAGACTGGCCGCTGTTGCAGGGCACGTCCCGGCAAGCTGCGGCGCTCAGGCGATTTCACGATTACGCGTATCAGTGGTATTGACCATTTGCGTCGTCCGTTCCGCTACGGCAACATTCGGATGATGACATAGTCATTAGCGACTAACACAATGAAGAATCAAGAAGGTAATCGTCTCGCACAACTCTCACCTGGGGCAACTGTCCATGATGTTGTTCCGCTTGATGCTCCCGCTACTTTGCAGTGCTGTAATCGGCCATTGAAGTGTGACGCCTAAGCCAGCATCTTGTTGACAACTTCGCCTTGCACGTCGGTCAACCGGAAGTCTCGTCCCTGGAAACGGAACGTCAGCTTCTTGTGGTCGAGCCCCAACAGGTGCAGCAGGGTGGCATGTAAGTCGTGGACGTGGACTTGATCTTCCGTGGTGTAGTACCCGATGTCGTCCGTTTTGCCGATCGTCGTGCCGCGTTTGAGCCCGCCGCCGCACATCCACATGGAAAATGCTTCCAGGTGGTGATCGCGTCCGGGCGTATCGCGAGGTTCCCCTTGTGGCGTGCGTCCGAATTCTCCGCCCCAAACCACAAGCGTGTCTTCCAACAACCCCCGTTGCTTGAGATCCTTCACCAAGGCCACGGAAGACTGGTCCGTTTCGTGACAGCGGTCGTCCAGCGGTTTGCCGAGATTCGTGCCGGGGTTGCCGTGATGGTCCCAATCCGTGTGATACAACTGCACGAACCGCACGCCCTTTTCGATCAGTCGTCGAGCCAACAAACAGTTCCGTGCGTAAGACGGCTTCGCGGGATCGACGCCGTACATGTCCAAGGTTTGCTTGGTTTCCCCGGACAGGTCCATCAACTCCGGAGCACTCGTTTGCATCTTGTACGCCATTTCGTACGCCGTGATGCGCGTGGCGATTTCCGGATCACGCGTGGCTTCGAGACGCAGCGAATTCAGTTGATTGACGGCGTTGACGAACTGGCCTTGCCGTCGTCGGTCAAAGCCTTCGGGACTGCTGAGGTTCAAGATCGGATTCGGACCGTTCAACAGCGGCACGCCCTGATAGGTCGACGGTAGAAATCCGCTGCCCCACAGCGGCGTCCCACCGCGCGGGCCGCGTGGACCGGATTGCAACACCACGAAGCCCGGCAGACTGTCGGATTCGCTGCCGATGCCGTACGTCAGCCATGCACCCATGGCCGGTCGGCCGAACACCGGCGAACCCGAATTCATGAACATCTTGGCCGGGCCGTGATTGAACACTTCGGTCTTCATCGTGCGAATCAGCGTGATGTCGTCCACGATGGATGCGAGATGCGGAAGGCACTCGGAAATTTCGGTGCCTGTTTCACCATGCCGAGCGAACTTGCGTTTCGTGCCCAGCAGCTTGGCGTCCTTTTTGAGGAACGCGAAACGCTTGCCTTTCACGAAGGATTCAGGAATGACCTGACCTTCCAATTCCTGCAACTTCGGCTTGTGATCGAACAGTTCGAGATGACTGGGACCGCCCGCCTGGAACAAGAAGATCACGCGTTTGGCTTTGGCGGGGAAATGCGGATCGCGCGGCGCCAGTGGATTCGTCGACGGCCCTGCACTCGGGTTCCCGAAAATCTTGCCTTCGCTCAACATCGATGCGAGCGCGATTGAGCCCACACCGACTTGGCAATCCGAAAAGAAATGGCGACGTGTTCTCTCGCGGATCATGACGAGCCTCGATCAGGAATTCATTGGCATCGAATGCGACAATTCAAGCTCGTATTCTATGGTGGCGCTCGTTTGATTCCCAATCGCTTGAATCATGCCTGCTTGAAACGGCGTAAGAGCAGTTACACTCCCGGATGTGCCCAGAGGATAGGGCTCTGCTGGGGAGCAACCTGAGCGCCGAGCGCCCGCCCTGATTGCACAACCCCGCGTAACGAACTCCAGTTCGCAATTATTCTCGCCGCGCCAAATACTGGCATTTTCGAGTTTCGTCAAACCGGCAATAATTGCCGGAAGGTGT
>JAQBZS010000902.1 GCA_027622115.1 Planctomycetota bacterium
CGGCCAGGAGTTGGCACCGCCGCCGTATTGCCCATTCGGTGGCATCGTTCAATGTATTGACGAATCCGATTAACACGGTTGCATCCTTTAACGCGTAAAGAGCGCGAAGGCCGGTGAATCCGAATTCGCAGGGATTTGCACCCACGCGACGTCGCGGTTCGTCGGTGGATGTATTGGGGCAAAAGTGTGCAGACCGGTTCAACTGCTACGCGCCTCTGACGCTCATCACCAACCGCAACGCGTTTGGGCTATGCCAAGTTTTCAAAACCAAACCGAGTGCGGTCGGAATTGCGAATTCAGCAATCGCCGAGCGGTCTGCATTCGCGATTAGTCCACGCCAATGCTCTTCAGTGCCCGCCCCAACTGACTGAGCGCTCTTGCGTGCAACCGACTAGCCCAGCTCTTGCTGATCCCCAATCGTTGGCCGGCTTCTTGGAGGGTGGCGCCTTCGAAATACGTGGCGCGGATCAGCGTCTGGGCTTCTTCGGGAAGCGTGTCGATCAGTTCAACCAACTTTTCGCTGATTTCCAAGTCGGACGCCGCAGCTCCCGGTGTCTGCGCGGATTCATCGACGATCTCGACGGACGAATCATCCTCGCCATCGCGATGCGTGGTCAAATAGGCCACGGCCAGTGTCCGCGTCATGTTGCCAAACCACCGGCTTTGCGATTCGGCGTTGTCGTCCACTTGCGCTTCGGCACCCGTTTGCAAGAGGTCGTTCGAATTCCGTTGATAGTTGGCGTCGTTTCGCCGAGCCTTGGCGAACCAGGCCATCTTCGACAGCCCGTCAAAGATCGCGCCACGGATGCGGTAGTAAGAATACGTGGAGAATTTGACGTTGAGATCCGGATTGAAGATGCGTGCCGCTTCAGCCAAGCCGATCTGGCCGTAACCAATGAGATCCTCGATATCGACGCGTTTCTTCGGCAGCGTGCTGTGGATCTGCTTGGCCAATGAAATCACCAGCCCTTGGTTGTTTTCAATTAAGGATTGCGGCGTCGGTCGTTCCTGCGGCGGTTCCGGCTCGACTTCGGAGGCCGATTCATCGACGGCACCTTCGATCTCCGGATCATCGGCAGCTTCATCCACTCGACTGGTGACTTCTTCGCTCATCATTTCGCCGCCGATAGGTGTTGCCAGAGTTGCTGAAGCCGTTGGAGGGATGTGGGATCTTCAAACAGCGAACGCGCCAGACGATGGCACATCCGCTCCCACGTCGGCGACGATTTCAGATGTCCAAAATGCTCGTCCAACGCTGCGGCGACAAGTTCCGTGCCCACCGGTTCCAACTCGAATGCGGCTCCCGGATGCGCCGCGGCCACTTTCTTGAGCGCGGCGAGGATATCGGGATTCGCTGTTGAATCCGCCTCGTCGTTCCATTCCGTCTGCCGCAAGACTTCGGCGAGCAACCCGCCGTCCTCGTCGGCCTGCACTTCACGAACGGCTTCCGGCGAAGCTCGTGCCAGTTCGATTTCTTCGGCCGGCGATTCTTGCGGGCTTTGGGAACTGAATTCCGACGACATCCATTTCACCTCAAGAAAATTTGATTGTTCGCGATACAGCCGCAACTGTCCGCGCGAGCCACCAATCCGAGTACGATACCACTTGCCGCGCCAATCGAATGGACGCAACGTCAGGCAGTCTAGCGACTTGATGGACGTGAAACGAACAGCGTATCCGTGGAATGGGGATCGGAAAGAATGGGAGTCGATCGGAAAGTGGTATTGGTCACGGGCGGAACTCGGGGAATCGGGTTGGGGATCGCCAAGTGTCTCGCGGCGGACGGCTGTGATCTGGCGATCAACGGACTTCGCGATCGTGACGCGGTCGCGGAATCGCTGGACGACTTGAAGCAATTCGGCGTTGACGTGTGTTATTGCCGAGGCGACGTCAGTTCGCCCGAAGACCGCCAGCGCATGCTGGATACGGTCCGGGAACGATTTGGGAGATTGCACGTGCTGGTCAACAATGCCGGTATCACCTCGCCCGGACGCAAGGATATTCTCGAAGCCGACGAGCAGAGCTTTGATCACGTGATGGGCGTGAATCTCAAGGGGCCGTATTTCCTGACGCAGGCTGCCGCGAATTGGATGGTCGATCAGAAGTCGACGCGGGCGGACTTTGCTGGCTGCATTGTGAACGTGTCGTCGATTTCCGCGGAATTCGTGTCGGTCAATCGAGGCGACTATTGTCTCACCAAGGCGGGCATCGGCATGGCGACCAAGTTATGGGCGGCTCGCTTGGCGGAATTCGACATCGGGGTCTACGAAGTTCAGCCGGGAGTGATTCAAAGTGACATGACGATCGGTGTCGTGGAGAAGTACGATCGGTTGATCGCCGACGGATTGACGCTCGAACGCCGCTGGGGATACCCGGTCGACGTCGGCAAGGCGGTGGCCATGCTGGTCCGCGGCGATTTGCCGTATGCCACCGGTCAAGTTCTGAAGATCGACGGCGGAATGACCATTCAACAGCTTTGAGTAGCCGCCGTCGCCAGACGGTGGAACGCTGCACCGTCCGCCGACGGGCGGCTCTCTCCAAAATCACGTTTGACGACACACAAACGCGGCTCGACCGCACCAGGAAACCGAGGAAACCAACTTGACGCCGGAACTCGAAAACTGCCGATTCCTAAAAGCCGCTCGCCGCGAGCCCGTGGACACGACGCCGATCTGGATCATGCGTCAGGCCGGTCGCTACTTGCCCGAATACATGGCGATTCGGAGCAAGGTCACCTTCATGGAACTTTGCAAGACTCCTGAACTGTCCGCCGAAGCCACGTTGATCGCACAGCGAGTACTCGGCGTGGACGCAGCCATTCTGTTCGCCGACTTGCTGCCGATTCTGGAACCGATGGGGTTGGACCTGGAATACGCCAAGGGCGAGGGTCCGGTGATCCACAATCCGATTCGCACGGCAAGCGACGTCGATCGCATCCGCGAAATCGAATCGGTGGACTCGCTCGATTTCGTGTTCGAAACCGTGAAGCTGGTTCGGGCCGGGTTGCCTGCCGACATCCCGTTGATCGGCTTCGGTGGAGCCCCTTTCACGTTGGCTTCGTATGCCATCGAAGGCGGCGGGTCGAAGAACTACGTGGCCACCAAATCCATGATGTACAACGACGCCGGTGCATGGCATGCGTTGCTGGAACGAATTTCGTCCAGCCTGATTCTGTACCTCAACAAGCAAGTCGAGACGGGCTGCCAAGCGATCCAGCTCTTCGACAGTTGGGTCGGTTGTTTGTCACCGGCGGATTATCGCGAGTACGTGATGCCGCACTCGAAACGAATCATCGACAGCATCTCGGGTGTGCCCGTGATCCATTTCGGGACTGGAAACCCGGCGCTTTTGCCGATCATGAAAGAAACCGGCGGCGATGTGATCGGCCTCGATTGGCGAGTCGACTTGAAACACGCTTGGGCCGAGATCGGGCACGATGTCGCGGTGCAAGGGAATTTGGATCCCGTGTCGATCTACGCCAACCTCGACACGCTACGTGCTCGCGCGAAAGCCGTCCTCGACGCGGCGGAAGGGCGACCGGGTCACATCTTCAATCTTGGTCATGGTGTGATGCCGGACATGAATCCGGATCACGTGAAGGCGCTCGTCGAGATCGTGCATGAAGA
>JAQBZS010000903.1 GCA_027622115.1 Planctomycetota bacterium
CGCGCGGTTCAGCAACTTCAATGCGGAAGGCGGTCAAGCCGGACGTCTCTATCGCACCACCAACGGCGGCACGACTTGGACGGAACTCGCCGCGGCCGGTTTGCTCGGCGAAAACATTTCCTCGATCGCGGTTCGTGGAGCCAACATCGTGGTCACGTCTTCGGGCAACGGCGGCGGAGTCTTCACCAGCACGGACAGCGGTGCCACCTTCACCGCAATCGTCACTCCGTTCCCCGCGGGCAACAACTTTACGGACCTAGTGGTCGATCCCAGCGACGTCACCGGGCAACGTATGTTCGCGGCGAACGTGGGCACGGGTGGTCCCGGCCGCATCTATCACTCGGACGACTTTGGAGCGAGTTGGACGCCAATTACCGGCGCGGCGATCAATCCCGGCATGGATGCGTTGTTGGTGCGGTCCAACGTCTTGGAAATGACCGTTCATCCGGTGACCGGACGCCTGTACGTCGCGATTCTGATCGACGGCCA
The DNA here is from genome assembly GCA_027622115.1 of Planctomycetota bacterium. Lineage (GTDB taxonomy): Bacteria > Planctomycetota > Planctomycetia > Planctomycetales > Planctomycetaceae > JAQBZS01. Next base: position 490 of record JAQBZS010000903.1, read on the forward strand.
AGCACACGGTCTGTTCCGCACGAACAACGCCACATCCGCCAGCCCGATTTGGACGCAAATGGATGTGCCGCTGTTGGCCTTGCGAGCCCCCGTGGGGATCAACAACGCGTCGAATGCGACACCACCGATCCGCATTACGTCGAATGGTCACGGCCTGACGACGGGTGACTTCGTGGTCATCAACGGAGTGCTTGGAAACGCCGCAGCCAACGGCTTTTGGCGAGTCACCGTCTTCGATGGGAACAATTTCGACTTGGAAAACAGTGCCGGCAACGGGGTCTATACCGCCGGTTCCGGAACTTGGACGGAAGTCAGCGGTCCGAATCCGACCGCGATCACAATCACGGAAGGTGCAGCGGGCGCGGCGGGTGCGCAAGGCCGAATTCACTTCTCGATGACCGTCGATCCCACGGACGAAAACATTCTTTACATCGGCGGCGACCGACAGGACATCGCCAATCCGATCGGCGATACGACGGCCGCCGGAGCCGTGTTCCGCGCGGATGCCCGAGTTTCACGGAACCCGAATCTCGTTCCGTCTCCGCAGTGGGACCACATCACGCACGACATCATCGCGACCGATCCTCCCGGCGGTACCGACAGCGGCAGTGCTCCGCATGCGGGTTCGCGGGAATTGACGTTCGACGCCAACGGCGAATTGCTCGAAGTCGATGGCGGCGGAATCTTCCGGCGAACCAGCCCGACCGACAACACGGGCGACTGGTTCACCTTGGCGGGAGACTTGGGAGTCGCGGAATTCCACGACATTGCCTACGACAGCAATTCGCAAGTCATCATCGCCGGTTCGCAAGACAACGGCACCCAGTACCAGATCTTCAAGGGCGACCCGCTGTGGGAATACTTGCACGACTTCTTGCAGGGTGCGGACGGCGGCGACGTCGCGGTGGACACGGTGTCGCTCGGCGGCGGGCAATCGATCCGTTATCACAGCTCACAATTCTTCGGTGGCTTCACGGCGAGCGTCTTCAACGCCGGCAACATCTTGGTCAGCCAAAGTACGCCGGCACTGGCATTGGCGTCCGGATTGAATCCGATCGTTCCGGGACTGGCTGGAAACACGCAGCCCAAAACGCCCATGGAACTCAATGTGGTCAACCCGGCGCGAATGATCATCGGCGGCGTCACCGACATTTGGGAATCGACGGACCGAGGTGCGTCGGCGGCCAACATCGCCAGCACGATTGGTGTGAATGCTCCTGGGGCCGTGGCCTACGGCGGCGTTCGTCTCGGCATCAACAACGAAGAAGTGTTGTACGTCGGCTATAAGGACGACGTTTACATTCGCCAGTTCGGCACGGGTGCTCCGGTGCAGTCCGCCACGTATCCCGAACGAGCCGATGCCAGCACGATTGACGAGGGCAACCGCAACGAAGTTCAAGAGTTGAATCTGGTTGGGGCCACGTCGGGACAATTCACGCTGACGTTTGGCGCGGAGATGACGACCGACCTGAATTTCAACGACCCGTTCGGCGTGATCCAAACCGCATTGGAAACACTGCCGTCCATCGGCCTGGGCAATGTGCTCGTCACCGGCGGTCCGCCTAATACCGGCATTGTCCGGATTGAATTCCAAGTAGCGCTCGGCGGTACGGCCGTTGTTGAGTTGGTGGCGGCGGACGGACCCACGCCGTTGGTTGGTGCAACCCCGGCAGGCGCGGTGACGACCACGACGCAAGGCAATGCCAACGAGTTGCAACAAATCGACATTTTCGGTGCCACGGTTGGCGAGCAGTTCACGATCACATTCGCGGGACAGACGACGGCCAACATTCCCGTCAACGCCACGGCCGCGCAAGTGCAGGCGGCTCTGATCGCGTTGCCGAACATCGGCGGCGGTAATGTGAGCGTGACCGGCGGCGATGCGAATACGGCACCATTGAATGTCACGTTTACCGGAGCTTTGGGCGGCACGGACGTGGCGCAATTGGTCGTCAACAGTGCCTCGCAAGACGTACTGGACATCGTGCTCGACCCCACGGATTACACCCGAGCCTTCGTGATCGATTCGAACTCCGTCTACATGACCACCGATGCCGGTGCGACTTGGACCGATGTAACCGGCGTCAACGAAACACAAGAGTTGAACATCGTCGGTGCCGCCAGCGGTCAGTTCACGCTGTCGTACAACGGTGTCGCGACGAACGATCTTGCTTTCAATGCCACCGCGGCCACTGTCCAGGTCGAACTGGAATTACTGCCGGGCATCGGTGCCGGCAACGTGCAAGTCACCGGCACCACGGCCGACGCCGGCGTGCTGACCATCGAATTCATCGGAGCGCTGGCCAGAACCGACGTCTTGGAATTGGTGCCGGCGGACGGAACAATGCCGCTGGCGGGCGCAACTGCGGCCGGTTCCGTTGTCACGACCAAACAGGGCAGCGACTTGATGAAGCTGGCCGGGCAAGCGATCCGCACGATCGTGTTCGTCCCCGGAACCACCGGCGGCATCGTGGTCGGCGGCAACTTGGGCTTGTTCAGCTCGCTCACGAACGACCTCGGAACGTGGGTCGAAGTCGGCAACAACTTGCCGAACGCCCTGGTCTATGACCTGCAATACAACACTCTCGACGACGTCTTGGTGGCTGGCACGCTGGGTCGAGGTGCCTGGTTGCTGCCCAATGCGTCACGTGCCGTGCATGCGTCCGCCGAAATGGACGTAGTGGGGAATGGTGCGTCGATTGTCGATGGCGACATCACGCCGATCGCGGTGGACGGGACGAACTTCGGCCAGACCGTGATCTCAGGCGGCAACGTCATTCACACGTTCACAATCGCAAACACCGGCAACGCCAATCTGACGCTCAGCGGCGTTCCGCTGGTCGACATCACCGGAACCGGTGCGGCGGAATTCACCGTCAATGTGCTCCCAGGTACCACAATCCCCGGTGGCGGCTTCACGACGTTCCAAATCACGTTTGCACCAACGACGGCTGGAATTCACACCGCAACCGTGACGATCGCCAATAACGACGTGAACGAAGGTATTTACAACTTCAACATCCAAGGTCAGGGCACCGCGACCGTCAATGCGGCTCCGACCGTCACCTTCACCACTCCGGACGGACTCCCGTTCACGGAAGGCATGAACGGCGGAGCGGCGGGTTTAATCGATGCC
>JAQBZS010000904.1 GCA_027622115.1 Planctomycetota bacterium
CGGCGGCTGGCGCGGCGGCGAGTCTTGCGATCGGGACTCGGAAGGGGCTGCAACTGACGTAGTTCAAGCCCGTACGGTGACAAAACATGACCGACGCCGGGTCTCCGCCGTGTTCGCCGCAGATGCCGATCTTGAGGTCCGGCCGCGACGCCCGCCCGCCTGCCACGCCGATCTCCATCAACCGGCCCACGCCGTCCTGGTCGATCGTCTGGAACGGGTCGGCACCGACAATGTCATTCTCGCGGTAATGACCGATGAACCCGCCGTAATCGTCTCGGCTGATGCCCAGCGTCGTTTGCGTCAAGTCGTTCGTTCCGAAGCTGAAGAATTCGGCCTTCGTCGCGATCTGATCCGCTCGCAAAGCGGCTCGTGGAATTTCGATCATCGTGCCCACGAGGTACGCGACTTCGGTGCCCTTTTCTTTGAACACTTGAGAAACCGCAGCTCGGACGACCGCTTCTTGATTCTCGAATTCGGTCAAGAATCCAACCAGCGGGATCATGATTTCCGGCTCGACTTCAATGCCTTCCGCTTTGACGTTGATGGCGGCTTCGATGATGGCCCGCGCCTGCATTGCCGTGATTTCCGGGAACACGATGCCGATGCGACAACCGCGATGTCCCAGCATCGGGTTCTCTTCGTGCAATCCCTTCACGCGAGACAACACGTCGGCTTCGGTGATGCCGAGTTGTTTGGCCAACTTGGTCGCGATCTCGGGGCTTTCCTCGATGTGCCGTTCCGAAAGGAACTCGTGCAAGGGTGGGTCGAGCAATCGCACCGTCACCGGGCGACCGTTCATCTCACGGAACAAGCCTTCGAAGTCGGAGCGTTGGAACGGCAACAGTTTGTCGACGGCCGCTTTTCGACGTTCGGGGTCGGTGGCACAAATCATCTCGCGGATTTCGTCGAGGTGATCGAAGAACATGTGTTCGGTGCGGCACAATCCAATGCCTTCGGCTCCGAACGCGATGGCCTGAGCGGCTTGGTCCGGTTGGTCGGCGTTGGTGCGAATCTTCAACGTGCGGAATTCGTCGGCCCATTTCATCAACTGATCGAATCGCTGGAAGGTTTCCGAGTCTTCCGGTTTGATCGTTTTCTCGATCAACACCGAGATGACTTCGCTGGGACTGGTCTCGACCGCGCCGGCGAAGACTTCGCCCGTGAAACCGTCGATACTGATGAAGTCGCCGTCTTTGAGGACTCGATCACCGACCGTCATCGTGGCGGTTTCGTAGTCGATCTTGAGTGCTTGGCAACCGACGATGCAGGCCTTACCCATTTGGCGGCTGACGAGAGCGGCGTGCGAGCTTGCCCCGCCGAACGCCGTCAGAATGCCCTTGGCCACTCGCATGCCGCGGAGATCTTCCGGGCTGGTTTCGCGTCGCACGAGGATCATCGGATCGGCGGTCTTGGCCGCGCGTTCTTCGGCGTCTTCAGCATGAAACACGATTCGACCGGCAGCCGCGCCTGGTCCCGCGTTGATGCCCTTGGCCAGCAACCGATCCGACGCGGCAGCTTTCGATTCCGGCGTGAAGATCGGTTGCAACAGTTGGTTGAGATCGTCGGCTGGAAGACGTCGTTTTTGCAGGGCGGTCTTCGGGTCAATCACCCCTTCGTTGACCAAGTCCACGGCGATTCGCACACCGGCGAAACCGGTTCGCTTGGCGTTTCGCGTTTGCAGCATCCAGACCTTGCCGCGATCGACGGTGAACTCAATGTCCTGCACGTCTTTGTAATGCTGTTCCAGCGTCTTTCCGATGTTGTCCAACTGGGCGTAGGCTTCCGGCATGACGCCCGCCAGAGTTTCCTCGATGCGTTCCGGCGTGCGAATTCCCGCGACGACGTCTTCGCCCTGAGCGTTAATCAAGTAGTCGCCGCAGAAGCCGGGCAAACCCAGCGAGCAGTCGCGAGTCAGACCCACACCGGTGGCGCAGTCATCGCCGAGGTTTCCGAACACCATCGCCTGTACGTTGGTGGCCGTGCCCCAACTGTGCGGGATGCCGTAGTCACGGCGATACACGACGGCTCGGTCGTTCATCCAGCTTCCGAAGACCGCACCGATGGCTCCCCAAACTTGCTTGCGGGGATCGGTCGGGAAGTCGTTGCCGGTTCTTGACTTGATGGCGGCCTTGAATTCGCCGACCAGTTCTTTCAACGCTTCGACCGTAAGTTCGTGGTCGAAATGGACTCCCTTGGCTTCCTTCTTCTTTTCGAGCAACTCTTCAAAGGGGTCATTCTCGGTCTTGGATTGCGGCTTCATTTCCAGCACGACATCGCCGTACATCTGCACAAAGCGACGGTAGGAATCCCACGCAAAACGGTCGTTTCCCGAAGCCTTGGCGAGCGCTTCGACGGTCTGGTCGTTGAGTCCGATATTCAGCACGGTGTCCATCATGCCGGGCATGGATTCGCGAGCGCCCGAGCGGCACGACAACAGCAATGGGTTGTCCACAGCGCCGAATTTCTTGCCCATGGTGGCTTCGATCTTTTCGATCGCGGCATCGACCTGGGCGGCAAGGGCCTCGGGGTATTTGCGATCGTTGTCGTAGAACTCATTGCAAAGCTGCGTCGTGATGGTGAATCCGGCGGGGACCGGCAGGCCGATGCGGCTCATTTCCGCCAGGTTTGCACCCTTGCCGCCCAGCAATTCCTTCATCGTGGTATCACCATCCGCTTCGCCGTCACCGAATGAGTACACGTACTTTTTGTCGGCCATGTTTCTTCAAGTCCTCTGAGAAAATAGAAAAGCAATGTTGCTGCGAGAGCGATGTGCCGTAAGGTGGCGGAAGCACCTGCCACCGTGCCAACCCAAACGCAGCCGCGATTCCGAGATCATCGAATCGCCTGTTGCTCGCGACCGGCGAGCGTCCTGATCTTGGCGGTGCCGCAGGCAGGTTACTCAACTTGCCCCACATTCCGTTGGCATTCAGGCTCACGAGGCCCTGCGCGCGAGTTCCTCGACCCTCGGTTGGCGAAGGTCGGGGGAAACTACCAACGGCCCTTGCGAATTTCAAGCAACGCGTTTCGCGGTCGGCAGTCGTCGAACTTAGCTGGAATCGGTACGCTCTGGACGGTTTGAACTCACGCAACCGATTCACATTCCGCGAGAAACACTCATGAGCGAAGCCGCCATTCCGCGAACGATTTCCAGAAACTTGCAATTCGAGAACGGCACGGCGATCGGCATCAGCAATCGCTGGAACAAGGGCCAATACTGTTCGATCCTGACCGAAGCGGGCATCGTGGGTTGCGGGATTTATGACACTCGCACCGCCGCGGAATTCGGCCAAGCCGTCGCGATCGCCAAGGGCACGCCCGAGCATCCACTGGTCGAGCCCGAAGATCTGTTCGCCGCAAAGATCGTCGATGCCACGCCGCAAGCCAAAGCCCTTGGTATCGAGATTGGCATGCCGGGGAAAGCCGCCGTCGAATTGATGCTCAAAGCCGCGCAGGAATAAGGTCGCGCACGACCGATAGGAAACAAAACTGAAACCAGGGTGTTGAAAACTAACTCTTGACTGACGAATTCTTTGGCGCAAGTTTCGTGCAAGGGGTGGCTGGGGTCGGGTGGTTCAAAGTTCAATGCTCGCGGCGGGAGTCGTTCTTTGTTCTAACGCTTTG
>JAQBZS010000905.1 GCA_027622115.1 Planctomycetota bacterium
CCATCGTGTAGATCTCGTAGTTATTCTCGCGGCTATTGGAAAACACGATGGTCTTGCCGTCCGGAGTCATCGTCGGCCAATTGCTGACTCCAGAGCAGTGCGTCAATTGCTTTTTGTTTTTGCCGTCCGTGTCCACGGACCACAACTGCTGCGGACCGGTTTCCGCAAAGGCATAAATGACTTGTTTGCCGTCCGGCGAAATCACCGGGCTGCGAGTTCCACCGCGGCCGGAATGACGCACATGTGCGTCCTTGTTCTGTTTCAAATCGCGGATGACCAACTGGGCCGTCAGATTTCCCGTGCATTCCGTAAACGCGACAAATCGCCCGTCCCGCGAAAACGACGGTTCCAAGTTGTGCTTATTCCCCGCGTCACTGAACATCGGCGTGGCAACGCGTTTCCGCAAATCCATGCGCATCATGCGGACCAGATCCGGACCTTCGTCATAGCAGAAGACCAACGTCTTGCCATTCTCGATGAATCGAGGGTCTCGCTTATTGGTGCCGTCGGTGGTCAACCGAATTGGCTCAGCGGCATCGACGGCACTCACGGCCATCAGTGCGATCAAGAACTGACTCATTCCCAACCGATTCAATGTGATCCACGCGAAGCGTCGTGAGTCATACACGCTAAAGCAATTCATCAATCAAACTCCCTCCGTCCAGAACCTTCATTTCGGCACGCTGCTGAGCACCGACGCCACACAATTCGGCGATGGTCGTTCCGGCCATGAGCGGGTTGATCGGTCGCGTCACGGGGAATTCCGCCTTCGCATCGCTTTCACCAATGCAGCGACCTTCTTCGATGCCGGCTCCCGCCCAGATCGAGAAATAGCAACGATTCCAGTGCTCGCGAGCCGCACGATTGCTGATCTTCGGCGTGCGACCGAATTCGCCCATCGCCACCAGCAGCGTGTCTTGCATCATGCCGCGATCGTTCAGGTCGTCGAGCAACGCGGAGAACGCTCGGTCAAAGATCGGACCGTGCCGATCCTGGAGCAACTCGAAGTTGTAAATGTGCGTGTCCCAACCCCAATCACCGTTCGGAGTAAACGTTTCAACGTATTCGCTCCAATTGACTTGGATGTAGGGCACGCCCGCTTCCGCCAGTCGTCGGGCGAGCAAACAGCCCTGGCCGAACGTCGTTCGTCCGTAACCGGCCCGCGTCTTTTTGGATTCCTGCGTCAGATCGAAAGCCCCACGCGCTTGCGGACTGGTGAGCAGTCCATACGCCGATTGATACGCTCGCCCCCACTCGTCGATCCCCACCGCGTCCAGGCGATGTCGCTCATCGTCGAGTTCACGTAAGAGTTGACGTCGGTCGGTGATGCGATTCGCGTTGAGCTTGGGCAGCAGCTTGAGAGTGGGGATGCTGACATCACCGCGTTCGGAGCAATTGACCAGAAACGGATCCCAGGCCTTGCCAAGCGTCCCGCCACCATAACCCTCGATGCGTCGCGGCAGATCGCGCGGAATCCCCTTGCCGACGTAAAAGAACGGCGGCAAAGAACCACTGGAACTATGGTGCTTGGCGACGATCGATCCAAAGTTTGGCTGCACGGGTCCCGGCGATTCCTCGAAGCCGGTGACTCCGACGGTGCCCGCGTCGGGATGGCCATTGCGGCTGTTGACCATCGAACGCACGACGCTGTAGCGATCGCTCCGAGCTGCCATGCGAGGCAGGATCTCGGTGAATCGCATGCCGGGCGTTTTGGTGGGAATCGTGCCGAACGGCCCACGATAATCCATGGGTGCGTCGGGTTTGGGGTCGACCAGGTCGATGTGACTGGGCCCGCCCCACAACCACAGCAAGATCACCGACTTGGCTTTGGCTTGCTCGCGAACCTTGGCGATGGCCTCCGACGACGGCAATCCAAGTCCAACTGCAAATGGTGCCGCAGCCGCGGTTCGCAAGAAGGCTCGGCGAGAATTGCCGCGACAACTTCGTGATTGAAACGATCCGAAATCGATCATCAACAGATCCTTTGGCTGCGCACTGAGAGTCATCCCGTTTCGAAACGAGCCGCGCAGTGTAATGCGATCACGCGCAGATTGTGAATCGGGAGATTACCGTGCCGTTTTCGATGCGCACGCCACCGGCGTATCAATCGCTCAGTCTTACGCCCACGGATGGCAATGCTTTTGTTTCCACGTCCGAGTTCCCAAACCTGCTTGAAGTAATCCCCCGGTCAACCCGAGATTTTCACGCGACCGGTACACTTATCGCCAATAGCCGGGTCGCGACTTCTTGATCGTCGCCACGGTTCGCACAATCGCTGCACGTTCTTCCGTGGGCAAATGCTGAAAGGCTGCGTCTTTGGTGTCGTTCGTCAAGCCCAGCCACAGTCGCCGATAAACTCGGTCTCGAACGGCGTCGGGCAACCCATCGAAGAGTGGCGAATCGATCAAGTAACTCAGCCGATATTTAAACAACCGCGTTTGCAAATCGAATTCCCGCAGTGAAGGCGAACCCCCGGCGGTCGACGATCCTTTCGAGAAGTGTTTCGCGAATTCGGAGCGATGCGTGATCGGTGCCTGCAACGGAGCTTCATCCGCGAACACCAGATAACGCACCAGTCGATCCTCAACGTCCGATCGGCGATTCAAACGCTGCTCATAACCGGCGCGGACCAGCAAATTGATGCCGTGCGCCTGATGGTTCAACACCAGATGCGCCACGATATCGCTCGTGTCGGTGAGGTAGCGATCAATCGGCAAATGGTCGTTGAGTGATTGCGTGTTGCTGCCGACTGCCGGGTCGGAGCGATGGGCTTCGAGGGCGGATTCACCATAGATGTTTCCGCAATGGGTTTGCTTGCCGTGCAACCCGGTGACGTACCAGCCGCCCCAGCGTTTCGACACGTCGGTGCCGTGCGTGATCCGCGAGTAGCCGGAAATGGGTTTTCCAACGTTGTCCGTGACGAAGCCTCGCACCATCCAGCCGGGCACGTGATTCGTTGTGTTGCCGGAATGACACGCCAAGCATCGAGACTGCCGCTCCAGTTTCGGGGGGCGATCAGCGTCCTGGCTCAGGAGATAGAACACGGGGCCCTTCTTGGGATCGACCGCGGCGATTTCCAACGCGTGCGCGCCGAACACCCAACCGACGCTGACGCTGTCGTTGAAGTACACCGCACGAGGATTCTTCGGAGTCACCAGTTTCTGGTTCAGTGCCGTCTTCGGAAACACCAGCACTTGTGACGACACGGGGACTCGCAATTCCTTGAGCAACGCCGGCAGATATCCCTGCTCGGTCCCGTTGTGCGTCAACGTGGCCTTGCCCGATTCCAAGCGAGCTTGCAAAACGGCAGCCGCGTCGTGAGTCGATGGACCATGGTAGTCGACCGGTTGCTGGCCGATCGGCAGTCGATCCTCGATGCGGATGGATTGCGGTTCATCGGCGGACACCGACATGCCGACGACCGCAATCAACGTGATGCAGGCTGTTAGCGCGGTCAGCCGGTGTTGGACAAAAACGTTGAGGACAGAAAGATTGGGGACAGGAAGATTGAAGGCAGAAAAACAAGCTTTCAGACGCAACATTTTTCTGTCCCCCAATCATGCAGGTTTTGAGGGAAGGGGTCGGGTGGTTCAAAGTTCAATGCTCGCGGCTCAAAACGTC
>JAQBZS010000906.1 GCA_027622115.1 Planctomycetota bacterium
TGCCAGATGACGGCGCGGATGCCGTGAGTCAGCCTGGCTTGTTGAACTCGCCAAAGCTGCCGACCGTAAATCGTGCTGACGTCGGTCGGGTCAGCGTTGTTGCGTTGATGCTGGTCAATGCGTGTGCCGCCGACGGCTCCGTTGATGATGCAGATCGGGATCTTCTCGCTCTCGACCAATCGCCGGCCGAGTTCCATGCCCCAGTATCCGATCTCCGCCTTGCCGTCGGGACTGCGCGCTTCCGCGTTGGCCCACTGCTTCAATCGCGAGCCGTTCGGATCACCCGCCGTCGCGCCGAATGTGCGCACCCACTCGCTCGGCACCAGCGGGTTCTCCTCGCCGAAGTCGGTCGCGACGGCGTTTGACTGGCCGATGATGAGGAACGCATCGCCGCAGATGATGTTTTTCGCGGTGTGCAACACGGTCTCTTTGTCGCCGGTCGTTGAACCAAACTCCGTGCGATACTTGATGAGCCCCCGGTCCAGCTTCACGGACAGCGAGTATTTCTTGTCGGCAGCGAGCCGGGCGGTCTCGGTCGCGAAGGGCTTGTCGTCCGCGAAGACTCGCACGAAAACCGAATCAGCGGCATTGGCGAGCGTTCCGGCATAGACCAGCGATCCGAATTTGAGGCCGCCTCGGTTCGGACCTTCGCGAGCGATGAATTGGTTGTCTTCCGGTTGTTCGTTCTCGGCGATCGGTCGCGAAACCCAGACGTCCTTTGATGGCGGCGGCTCCCGCACGGCGATCGTGATCGACTGGACGACCTTCGCGCCGCCGTTGTCGATCGCGGCTGTCACTCGCAGCGCGCCGTTGCCTTGAGCCCGTTTCAAGATCAGTTTGCCGGCTTCGATTCGCTTGATGACCGCGACATCGTCGACGGTCCAGGCGACGTGTATTTCCCCAGCACCGTTGGCCTGCATCGCGGCGAAATTCGAGATCTGTGGCACGACTTCGATCGTCTCCCGTCCGTCCCATGTTGCAGGAGCAGCGAGTGTGAAGACAGGCTCGGGGATGTCGTCGCTGACCGTTATCGCGATGTCTTTGGTCTTCACTTCGTTTGCGTAGATCGCTTTGACGGTCAACGTAGCGGATAGACCATTGTCGCCTTTCGCTCCGCGAAAGGATGCGCTCTTTTTTTGCGGAGCAAAAGACGACACTCGTCCCGCGTTGAACGTGTAGGCGAACCGATCCGTCGCCACGATCGACTCGCGCCCGTCTCGCTTCAGGATCCACAGCACCTTCTGAGCGCCGCCTGCCTTCGTGGTAATGGTCACGCTCTGATTTTCGCTTAATGCAAGCTGAGGCTGCGAGACCGAAAACTCATTCCCCGGCTGCACCAGCGAACCGACCAGCGATTGGTTCGGCTTCTGATTCTCGAACTGCAGCTTCACCCATTCCGGCGAACGAACAACTTTCGAGACACGCACTTCATCGAGATCGCCAACGAAGTCGTAGTTGTTGTACCAGCCGCCGAGAAACAGCCTCGCTGGCGTTCTGATATTGAGCGGCCCGCCTTCCTGGATGTTGGTGCCGTCAAGCACGCCATTCACATAAAGCTTCGCTTCGCCTTCGCGATAGGTATGCACGACCTGCGTCCAATCGCCCACCGGAACACGACTGGCTCCATTGACGTTGCCACCTGAGAAGTAGCAATCCATCTGAATGTGAGGCGGACTGCGATGTTGCATGACGACTTTTCCCTGCCCCTGCTCATTACCCCAGGCAATCAGCGTCGAGTTCGGTCGTTCAGGACGAAACCACACTTCCGTACTGTGAGAGCTCGCGCCCGTCGGATAGTTCGAAATCATGTCGCCGGCGAAGATTCCCTTGCCCTCGGCGAAGTGCCGAGCCGTGCCGATCACGCCTTGAGTCGCCGTCGTGCCCGTGTCTGTGCTGGTTAACGTGCCGGTGTCATCGCGCACCGGATCGTTCATATGCCAGACGCTGAGATACCCGTTCGACTCGTTGAACACGGCCTTGCCATCGGACTCAGCGAGCGCATTGGTATTGCCCCAATACAGCTTAATCTCCTGCCGCGAGTTTCCCGTGATCAACGGCATGCGTACCCACACACTCGCGATACCTTGTGCAGCGTCCCACTCTTCAATCTGAAACGCGAGCCGCTCGCCGGTGCTCGACGAGAACCGCACATCGTCCCCGTTCGACTTCGCTTGAGCAAAGTCAAAGAAGTCGCGATGCAGCCGCACGAGCACGGGGAACTGCTCAACTTTCGCCTCGGCCGACAGCTCCGCACCGTCCGGTGTCGTGAGCAACCAGATCGAACCAGAATGCTTCCAGTCTCGATACTCATCGCTGACGAGAACCGCCGAACCTTCGATGCTCTTCGTTGGCCGACCAGCGACGGGGTCTGCTGGAAAGCCTGTGTTCAAGTTGGCAAACAACACCAGCCACACAGCGACCAAGCATGATTTCATTTTGCGATTCCGAGCAAAGAAAACACTTCCGGCATTTCTACAAATTCAACGACCGATCCTGCAGTCTAGTCTGAAATCAGCCGAGATTCATGCGACGACAGAGTTCGTCAGAGAATCAGAAGATGAAGACGCCATCGAAGTTAAATTTTGGGGGCATGTTGTTCCTTCAATCCGATCCTGGACTGGTCCTGGACTGCTGCACCCCTGCTGCAGCTTTCCGTTCCACAGCCTGCTGTGGAGACGTTTCTTAAATTCGAACTGTGCATTCTCAGCAGCAGGCTGCTGAGATTAAAGCGGCAGCAGGCTGCCGCAGTCCACGGATACTAAGACCAGGGATTGACACTGGAATCAGAGTTTGTGATCCTGACAGACATTCTGAAGCACTATTTCTTGTGTCACACCGAAGCGTTAATCACTCTGATTATTCCTTTGTTCATGTTACTGTCAGGTGCCTGAATCACAGGCTGCAGATTCGGGAGCATTTTATGCTGACGTTTTCCGGCGGTCGAATTCGACTTTGCGACCGACGGCCTCGTCGAAGTTTTCTCTCGATAGGATCTTTGGCGGTTGGTGGGCTGACACTGCCTCAATTGTTGAGAGCGGAAGAACGCGCGGGCATTCGTTCGTCACATAAAGCGGTCATCATGATTTACCTGACTGGTGGTCCTCCGCACCAGGACATGGTCGATCTTAAACCCCATGCGCCGTCCGAGATTCGAGGTGAGTTCCAGCCCGTGTCCACGAATGTGCCGGGCATTCAGATTTCCGAATTGATGCCGCGTGTTGCATCGATGATGGATAAGTTTGCGATCATTCGTTCTCTGGTTGGTGCGGAGGAACGACACTCGTCATTTCAATGTGTCACTGGTCGCACTTTCGGAACACAACCGCAGGGAGGATGGCCGGAAATTGGCAGTGTGCTTTCCCGGCTGCATGGGCCGGTCGATCCCTCGGTTCCTGCGGCCATCGACCTGTCGATGAAAATGCAGCATCAGCCGTACAACCTTCCCGGGCCTGGCTATCTGGGAATGGCTCATGCCCCGTTCAAGCCTTCAAGCGATGCCATGAATGATATGATACTTCGCGACATAAGCCTGGATCGAATACGCAGTCGCGGGGCTTTGTTGGCAAGTCTGGATCAGTTTCGCCGCGAGGTTGATCAGAAATTGACCGCGTCGGCAGGG
>JAQBZS010000907.1 GCA_027622115.1 Planctomycetota bacterium
CTCTCCGAGTCGGGCGGTGTTGCTGCCCGACTCGGAGAGTCAGGCTACGATTTCAATTCTGGACAAGGACTTACTTTGGCTTAGTTTGGAAGTGCCGAGCATTCGTCTTGGGCCATCACTTGTCGCCCGTTTTCTTCTTGAAGTCATCGTCCTTCGAGAAGCCCTTTTCACCGTACTGATCGAGCCATTTCAAGAAGTCGATGATCTGTTGCTTGGTCGCGGCACCGCTCTCGATCTTGGCTTTGACCGATGGATCGCTCTTGAGCAGTTTCTGGTAGGCGGCTTCCCAATCCTTGACGGACTTCGTTTTGGTTGATGCCATTTTCACGCCAAGGGGGCCACTCCCAGGCAGATTGAATGTCGCCTTGAATGCGTAGTCGTCTCCGACAATCTCCTGACGCTTGCCTCGGGCCGGCGGGATGATCCACTCGGCTGCGGCTACCTTCTCGGGGCCCTTCTTCCAGGCGTCGATCAACTGCTTCACGTCCTTGGAAAGGCTGCCCGGTTTGTGGGGCGGCATGTGCTCGTTGGGCTTCCAACCGTTGTTCATGAACAGGGTCATGGTCGTCATGCCGACTCGATGACATTCGAAGCACGAGTTGCCCTTGATGTGGATCGTCCGCATGTCCCAGTTCTCGCCGCCAATGACGTAGTACGGCGACTCGCGGTCGAGTTTGGGCACCACGCTCTCGTCCGTGCCGGGAATCTTGGCGGCGTTAATGAACGAGTTGGTGATGAAGGGATCGGCTTGATGGCATTGCACGCACTGGACGTTGCCCGGAGTACGGAACGCTTTGTTGAACTCGTCGGGTTCGTGGATCGTTGGCATGACGCCGCGCATTCGCAGAGTCTTGTCGTCCAGGCTCACCCACGGGCCGATGCGATCGCTGCTTTCGAAGAAGGCCGTGGCCCCGGACTTCTGGTTGTAGCCGATCATCTGCACTGACCCGATGACCATTTTTGAGTTGTCGCTGGAGTTGCGACCGAAGCTCACCCACACCACTTCTTTGAGCGGTTTGCCGTTGGCGGTTCTACCTTCGTACCGCTGCAGCACGGAGCCTGAGATTGTGTCCTTGCCCAAGAACGTCGGGTTGTCGCACGAGCGTCCGAGGTTGCCGTACTTGCGGATGCCGTTGACGTACAACGGAATCTCGACGGCCTTCGCGAGGTCAACAGTTGGCGGCACACCGAGATCGGGCTCGGCCATCTTGGCGTACTCGAAAGCGGTCTTCGGGAACCCGTGAGATTTTTCACGAGTCTTCTTGTCGGTGATGTCTTGGCCATGGATCACCGAACACAAGACGGCGAACGCGACGATTGAACCGAATGAAGCGGGCATCGATTTCATTGATCAACTTCTGGTGAGGATGGGCATGTAACGCAATTTGTCAGGTCCAAATGATGCCAGATGCCCAGAGGACTCCAAGTACCAGCACGGCTAGACCACTGGCCTGATAGAATTGATGGACCGACTTGCCCCACAGTCCCTTTGAGCGATTCACCATCAATCGATAGATGACGAATTCGCTTTGAGTCGTTCCGCAAAACAGCATGAACAGGCCGATTGCTGCCATCAATATTCCCCAAGCTACGTTCACCGTACTTCCTTCAGAGCAGCGCCGTGTGGTGGGATCAGTTCGATTTCGAGAACTTCAAGTCCGCTGGGGCGACCGATGTGTGTGAAAGCCCAGGCGGCGCTGAGGCTCAGGCCATCGGGCTTCGCCGCCAATTCGTCTTTGCGGTCGTACACCGCTGGATCAATTGAAAACTTATCGAGGTCGAAGACTTCCTCGAATCGTCCGTCGGCGTCCGTCTCGGCGAAGGGCTGCTTGTCGTGAAGGTCACCTCGAAACATGCCCGCCATTTCACCGTTGGCATGTGTGACGCGAATGCCGAAATGAACCCTCGCTTTGGATTCGAGCCGCCCTCGAACGATGAACCGTGAACCCGGTTGGACGACGACTGGCAGGTTGTCTTGGCGATTCACCGACAGACCGGCCAGATACAGCGTGATGTGAGGGGCGGTTGGAGGGACCAGCGGGATCGCCTTGAGCGATGCCGGTCGATCGCTCGTTGCCGGTTGCCACTTGCCGTAACTCGCCGGCTTGCGGTGCAGTTCGCTCTTCCATTCTGAAACGGAATCCGGCGTCCTGACCGCGATTAGCTTGCTGTCGGCCTCGACGATTAACCGGTGCTTCTCTGGAACATCCAGTTCAGTGTTATCACTTGGCCGTCTGACTCGCACACGGCCTTCGCTGACGTTCAATTCAGTCGAGGCCAAATCAGCTTCGACCTTGAACTGCGTGCCGAGCACTTCCAACGTCGCCGTGTGCGTGTGAATCAGCATCGGCTTGCCGGTCGGCTGCGGCTCGACATTCGCCGACAGACTGCCTTCCTTGAGTCGCAGCACTTTCTGACCAGCGTCCGCAAAGGTCAGGATCGACGTGCCGGAGATCATGACCGCCGAGCCATCGTTGAATTGCACTTCGAACCACGATCCGGGAGCGACGCCTTCAATGGTGCCGCCGGGAAGTTCCGTGCCGACTTTCAGTTCTCGCTGAATGTGGCCTCGATCGCCGGTCCAGATGAGCGAGCCGCTCAAACCCACGACCTTGGCAATGGACGGTTCTGGCTTCACTTCGGGGGCGTTGGCTCTGATCTCGGCAATGCGACGTTCGTCGTAGGCTTGCTGATAAAAGAGTCCCACGCAGAGTCCGACGATGACCACGATCGCGCCGGCTAGGGAAACTCGCAGCAAGGCGTTCCGATCGGGGGGTTGGCGCGCCGGACGGCTAAAGCCTGGACTCCAACGGCGCGAGGCACGCAAGGAGTCGGTGAGCTGCGTTTCCCACACGGCTTGTTCGACCAACTCGGCCAATTGCTCCATCTCGTGTTCGCTCAATTCGCCACGCAGATGACGATCTACTAACTCTTCCCATTCGTGTTGATCGCTCATCTAGACACCTCGCAGTCTTGTTTCCACGCAGGAACGCAGTTGTTTCTTGACTCGATAGAGCGTCTTGCGCACGGCTTCGAGCGACATGCCCACCACATCACTGATCTGCTCGTACGCCAGGTCATCCACATACCGAGCGTCCAGCACCTGACGTCCTCGATCCGGCACGCCTTCAAGGCACTGCTGCAGAGCGTCTCGGGAATCCGCGAGTTGGGCGGCCTCACGTTCCGCTCGAACTTCTTCGAAGGCCGCATGTACGGCGTCGTCGAGCAGTCGCTCGGCCAAGCTGCGTTCCTTTTGACTTCGTTGCTTGGCCCGCAAGACTTCGATCCGCACGATCGCCCGGCACCACGCCAGCATGGACGTGCCTTCCTCGAACTGCTCGATCTTGCGGACGACGACCAGCATCGCCTCTTGCACCGCGTCCTCGGCCGCCGAGTGACTGCCAAGCAGCGACCGAGCATACGCGACCAAGTCAGTGCGCAGCTCGAAAGCTTGCCTGAGAACATGGTCTTGTTGCTGATCGGGACGGTCCATGAATGAAGACACTCGACGCGAAGGATTCGTGGACATCGGAATTCGGATTAACTTGCGCGCATTTCCCGCGGATGGCGTGGCAATCCCACGGATGTCTGCTCTGATACATCCGTGGGATTGCCACG
>JAQBZS010000908.1 GCA_027622115.1 Planctomycetota bacterium
TGGCATCAGTTGCAAGACTTGCTAGCGGGCAATTCAGATGATCAATGACTGAGGGGTCGCGCAATGGCTTCCATGTGGCTGAAGCCGTTTCTTGCGGATTTGAGTGTCGATTTATTCAAAATGAACTCAGCATTCCAACACTTGGAGCGAGGTGAGTCATGTCTTCGCTTGTCCTTGATGCAGAAGCGGTCGGCAAACTGAAGTCGGTCGGAACAATCACCGAGATTCTCGACGAGTCCGGCAATGTCATTGGCAGCTTTCAGCCTGCGGTCACGCCATCGAACGTAGATCAGTACGACTGCCCGCTCGACGACGATGAGATACAGAGACGGATTGAATCGGGCGGTGGGAAGCCATTGAGAGAGATCCAATGATGCAGACGTTTTCGACGCTTGCTCCACCGGGCCCCCACGGACTCGTGAGACCCGTCTGCATTGTTTCGATTTGAAGGGCTGTTCAGACTTACGAACGCCGCAATCGGAAGAGCAACTAGACCGGCCAACATCAGCAGTCCCTGAAACAGATCCGACCAGGCGACCGCAACAAATCCACCGGTCAGCGTGTAAGCCACAACGATGGCAAAACCGCAGACGGCTCCCACGTAGTAATTCCAACCGAGAAACGTCTCAACCGCGGTTCCCGTCGCGTCGCGTCGATCTGAGCACTGACGTAAATCGTGACGAACAGCGACAAGGCCACCGCGGCGGTCAAACGCAGCAACAGCGATAGGCGTGGCGACTGGCCGGGTGTCGCGAAGCGGCTGACCAAATAATCGGGTATCGTGATCGAGCCGTGGTGGTTGGTCGCTCGTTTGAAGGGCGCCGCCATGAAGAACCACGCAATCGCGACACCAATACACTCGCCGACGACGACCCACAACGCGCGAAAACCAACCATCGCCCCCAGTCCGGTCAGTCCCAGATACAGCCACGCCGACTCGCCACTTGCTCGGGCTGAAAACGCCACGACCCAATATCCCAGTCGTTTGCCGCCGACGTAAAAATCCGTCAAATCATGGACTCGGCGTGACGCGGCGAGACCAATGCCCAGCAGGATTGCGAAGTACACGATGATGACGGCGTAGAGCATCAAGCCGAGTTTCGTTTCATTGGGACTGGGACAGTCGTTGCAGCGTGGAACCGTTCCGCGAATCGACGTGGAATTCCGCGCGGTTCTGGCTCGCAGCGGTTGCAATGTGGAATGGGTGGCGGTTTATTGGATGCCGATTCGCGAATTGACCTTTTCGCGAAACGTGACGCTTCGCCGAATCACAAGAACGGCGGGCGTCACTGTGATCCATGTGTGGAATCGCCTGTGCCGTTTCCAACCATCCATCCAAACTCCCGCGCTCGGAGAACACATGCACTACCTGAGAATTCTGGCAGCCGTGGGTCTGCTGTCGGCGTATTCCACTTACGCGGTTGCGGAAGAGAAGACGTCGACGGGTTCCGGTCAGAAAACCACCGCCAACAGCGACAGCGAGAAGCCCGACGAGGATCCGAACGACCCGTCCAAGCTTGTTTCGGCGGACATCGCCTGGATGCTCACGTCCGCGGCCTTGGTGCTCATGATGACGACTCCGGGGCTCGCGCTGTTTTACGGCGGGTTGGTCCGCAAGAAGAATATCCTCAGCGTGATGATGCAGTGCGTGTTCCTGATGGGTTTGTTGTCCGTCGCTTGGGCGGCTTGGGGATACAGTTTGGCGTTTGGTGGTACCGGGGCATTCATCGGCAATTTGGACCACGTGCTACTCAATGGAGTCATTCCCTACGTGAATGACGCTGGCGAAGTCGTCACGCCCGTTTCGGGGACCATCCCGGCCTCGTTGTTCATGGTCTTTCAGGGGATGTTCGCGATCATCACGCCGGCGCTGATCTGTGGTGCCTTCGCCGAACGCATGAAGTTCAGCTCGATGTGCGTGTTCTTGCTGCTGTGGCTGACCTGCGTTTATTGCCCCATCGCACACTGGGTGTGGCACGCCAACGGCTGGCTCTGCGAAGCGAACCCCGACGCCATCTTCCCCGCTTTGGACTTTGCGGGCGGCACCGTCGTGCATATCAGTTCCGGCGTGTCCGCGCTGGTGTGCGCGTTGATGATCGGCAAGCGGCGAGGCTATCCCGGTGAAGCGATGCCGCCGCACAACTTGACGTATACCTGCATCGGTACGGGCTTGTTGTGGGTCGGTTGGTTTGGCTTCAACGCGGGCAGCCAAGGTGCGGCCTCCACTGCAGTGTTCCAGCCGTCAACGCGGTCGTGGCGACGCATCTCGCGGCGGCTGCGGGAGTGCTCGGATGGTCGGCCATCGAATGGCAAAAGCATGGCAAGCCCAGCATCTTGGGTGCGTGCTCGGGAGCCGTTGCCGGCCTGGTGTGTATTACGCCGGCCTGCGGATCGGTGACACCGGTTGCCGGCATCCTCCTGGGGTTTGTGGCGGGGATCGTGTGTTACTGGGCGTGCTCGGTCGTGAAGAGCAAATTCGGATACGACGACTCGCTCGACGCGTTTGGAATTCACGGCGTCGGCGGCACTTTGGGCGCGTTACTGACAGGCGTCTTCGCGACGAAGGCGATCTTTGCTAACCGAGTCGGCCTGTTGGACGGCAACTCCATGCAATTGGTGAACCAAGCCGTCAGCGTGATTGCGGCGGCGGGCATTGCGATTGTCGGGACGTTCGTGATCCTGAAGATCGTCGATGCAACCATGGGCTTGCGAGTCACCGACCAGCAAGAACTCCAAGGACTGGATGTGTCGCTGCACGGAGAGGATGGCTACATCTTCCAGTAAGCCAATCTCTTGAAGCATCGACGCCTCGTCAGCAAGTTGAGTTGACGAGGCGTTTGTCGATGGCTGCGGATTCACCATCGTCTGGTTAAGAACTTGCCAATCGTCAATCAGGAAACTCAATGCCTCGCTTCCTCACGATCGGTGCGGCGCAGAGCGGACCGGTCGGTCGCGATCAATCACGGGCCAATGTGATCGATCGGCTGATCGCCCAAATGCAGGACGCTCGCGCCCGCGACTGTGACTTGGTGGTGTTTAGCGAATGCGCCCTCACGCCTTTCTTTCCGCACTGGTGGATCGCCGACGAAGCCGACCTCGATGCGTATTTCGAAACCGCCATGCCCGGCCCCGACACGCAGCGACTCTTCGATCAGGCCGCGCAACTTGGTATCGGATTCCATCTGGGCTTCGCGGAACTGGCCGTTGAAAATGGTCGCAAACGCCGGTTCAACAGCAGCGTGCTGGTGGGACCGGACGGAAAAGTCATCGGTAAGTTCCGCAAGATTCACTTGCCCGGACACGCGGATCATCGGCCGGGCAACCCGTTTCAAAACCTGGAGAAGCGGTACTTCGAGGTTGGTGATCTTGGCTTTCCAACTTGGCGAGCGTTCGGAGGCGTCGTGGGGATGTGTGTCTGCAACGACCGGCGATGGTCCGAGACGTACCGCGTGCTCGCACTGGGCGGGGCCGAATTGATCTTGTTGGGGTACAACACGCCGAACCACATTCCCGAGCACCCGGAATTGGACCACTTGGTCGGCTTTCATCACCAATTATGCATGCAGGCGGGTGCCTATCAGAACGGCTGCTGGGTCGTGGCCGTTGCGAAGGCCG
>JAQBZS010000909.1 GCA_027622115.1 Planctomycetota bacterium
GGTCGCCAACTACCGCGCCGGGGTCGCCAACTACCGCGCCGGGGTCGCCAACTACCGTGCCGGGATCGCCAACTACCGCGCCGGGGTCGCCAACTATCGCGCCGGGGTCGCCAACTACCGGGAAAGTGTTGCGTAATGCGTCGCAAAGCCCGCAAACTACCAGGTCGTGCTCTGTCACGACCGGCGATGCAACAACTGCGACTGCCTGAATCTCCAGCGCCCTCGATCTTTGCAGGGTTGGATGCACATACGGCGATCTCCGATCCGATGAGGTACCGAAAACGCCGCCGACTATTGATGCGCTGCGCGCGGGTCGGTATCCGGTGACCTGCCAGAGGTCTTTTTGGCTCACGCCGTCCAGAACTGCGACTTTCGCGGAGCCGTGTACTCGACCTTCATGTACGGCGTTTCGATCCGTTTGCCTTTTGACAACGATTGCACGCCCGCTTCGACCAAGCCGCTGGTTAATAAAGTCCGCTCGATCGGGTACGGAGCCTTGCCCGTCGAAAAAGTTTCCTCGGCCTTCGACATCAGCGCCGCCGAGTACATCACGTTGGGCGTTGGCGGCAGATAGAACAAGGTCGAAAGCGGCTCGGCCTGGTCCTTGAGCTTCGCGGCGAACGTGAAGTCACCCACCAGCCCGTTGAACAGGAACATCGAAGCCTGCACTCCGTCGTTGTACTGAAACCGATAGACGATCGGGTCCTTGACGAACTCGCGGATTTGCGCCGGCGTCGGATAACGATGGCTGAAATTGCCCGGCTGCGCGAGCGTCTGGCAACGGCACAAGCAGGCCTGAAACAGTTCCGGATTCCAGCCGCCCTTGGCCCACGATCCAGTTTCCATCGCGGACCACACCGCATCGCCTCGCAGAGATTCGACCCAAGCCACTCCCGACTCGCCGCCCTTGCGACGCTCGGCCATGCACTGAATCGTTTCCAAAGCGTGGAAGTCGTAACTATCGACGCCGCCCATCGCGACGGACATCACTTCCTCAACTTCCGCTCCATAAGGCATGTCCAACGAAGGCATGCGATACGTGACCGGCAACGACGAACCCGCCAAATAAGGAAAATTCATCTGCCGAGAAGTCTCAGCCATTTCCTTCGCCCAGTCCCATTTCCACGACAGGTGCTTGTCGTTGAACATCGGCCGCACTTCACCGTCGGCCTTGAAGACCGCGACAACATCCTTGAAGAACTCGTAGCGCGGGTATTTCTTTTGGCCGAACTCGTTGACGTCGTAGTTGCCGTGTTCGCCGATCACGAGTACGGCATCGACGGCCAACTTCTTTCCGCCGCAACGCAGAGCCTCGGCGATCGTCTTGTAGATGGGAAACCCGAATTCCTTCGAGCGACTTTCGCTCAAGTCATTTTCCGGCTTCTGATCGACGTAGGCCGAGACAACTTCGAACGGCGGCTGATGCCAACGACCGTTGATCGGGTAGCCCACCAAAAATCGCTCGGCCATATGCCAGGCATGCGAATGAAATCGCCACTCGGTCGTCACAACCGCCAGACGTTTCTTTGCCGAGTCCGCAGCCACGGCCGCTTGCCCCGCCTGACTCGCCCAAACATTGGCCCCGACCAGAGCACCCGTTGCCGCGCCCAAAAACTCGCGCCGATTGAGCATGCTTCGTCCTCTCAGATTCTTGTGATTCGTGAAACTCGACGTGTCGATCGTCGCTCAGACTCCAGCGAAGTCTATTCGCCCCGAACATTCTTGACGCAGCCATCAGCGAGTCTTTTCGTTCGCTTGTTCCCGTTGGCAAATTTCCGGGCCGCTGGTCCACGCTTGCCACCGAAGATGCTATCCTTGGACCGGCATTGCCATCCGTAGTGAATCTCGAAGTTCTGTCACCCCCACGGATGGCACAGCCGACCCACGGATGCCAATGCTCGCTCCATCCGCACGCGTTGATGTTCTATTCTCAACCGGTCGGAGCAAGGGTGAAGCGCAGGCGGAGCCTGATCAAGGTATGACGAATCGTTCGCGGTTGGCAAGTCTCGCAATGCTGGCATCGAAATCGCAGAGTCGGTATCGTGGGCCAAGCGCTTTCCTCACATTTCTCCCACTTGCCATTTCAGCAAAGGAATTATCAGATGACGAATCAAAACACTCGTCGCGACTTTCTCAAACAGTCGGCGGTGCTCGCCGGAGCGACCGTTGCCCCGTTTGCATGGAGCAGCCCCGCTTTCGCACTGACGTCCGCCAACGATCGACCCCGCATCGGCTGCATCGGAGTCGGCAGTATGGGTAGCGGCGACGCGCACGCTCACGCCGGTTTCGGTGATATCCTGGCGGTTTGCGACGCCGAATCGGGCCGAGCGGACAAAGCCAAAGCCGATGGCGGCATTGGAAAAGGAAAAGCCGACGCTTACACCGACTATCGCAAAGTCCTCGAACGAGACGACATCGATGTCGTGTCCATCGTGACCCCCGACCATTGGCACGTGAAGATTGCCATCGAAGCGCTGCAAGCCGGCAAGCACGTCTTCTGCCAAAAACCGTTGACGTTGACGCTCGAAGAAAACCAATTGATCCGAAACGCCTGCAAGAAGTACAAAGAAAAGACGTTCTTCATCGGAACTCAACAACGCAGCACGGCGGACAAGTTCCTGCGTGCGGTCAACATGGTCCAAAAGGGCCTGCTGGGCGACATCACGTCGATCACGGTCGGGATCAATGGCGGAGACGTCGGCGGCCCGTTCAAGAAATCCGATCCACCGGCTGGTCTCGACTGGGACCTGTGGTTGGGCCAAGCTCCGAAAGTGGAATACATCAAGGAACGCTGCCACTACCAATTCCGATGGTGGTACGAGTACTCGGGCGGCAAGTTCACCGACTGGGGTGCTCACCACGTCGATATCGCGACCTGGGCAATCGGCATGGATCAAGAAGGCATGGGCCCGATCGAAATCGATGGCACGGACTCGAAGCACCCCGTCGAATACAAAGACGGCTATGCCACAGTCGATGACAGCTACAACACTGCCAACGACTACTCGGTGAAGTGCAAATTCGCCAACGGTACGGTGATGGACGTGACCAGTCGCGGCCAAAACGGCATCCTGTTCCAAGGCACCAAAGGCCGCATCTTTGTCAGCCGAGGCAATATCGTCGGCCTGCCGATCGAAGAGAAATGGGACAAGGACATGTTCGGCGAGGCAGAACTGACGGCCTTGTACAAAGGCAAGAAGTTCGAAGGCCACAAGAACAACTTCTATCGTTGTATCGTAGAAGGCGGCCTGCCGGTGTCGGACACGTTCTCGCACGTGCAATCGATGAATACGTGCCACTTGGCCGCGATCGCCGCTCGACTCAAGCGAGTCATCAAGTGGGATCCGAAGTCTGAAACGATCGTCGGCGACGACCAAGCCGCCGCCTTCGCCTCACGCACGCCACGCAAAGGCTTCGAAATTCCTCGCGTCTAGTTCGCGATGGTCGAACGAGTGCTTAAGCAAAAAGGGCACGGAACAAAGTTCCGTGCCCTTTTTTCGCAACTGATGTTGGGCAATCAAAGTCGTTCCGAATCCCGAATCTCAAGAACCAAGAACCAAATCTCAAATCTCAAATCTCACATCTCAACTCTCAACTCTCAACTCTCAACTCTC
>JAQBZS010000910.1 GCA_027622115.1 Planctomycetota bacterium
TAAGCGAGTCGTTTCCCGGGGCGACCACGCAAACTCAAAGCCGGGGGCGCGTCACTGGCCGCTCGCCTTACGCGACTGTTTCTGGACCGATCTTGATGATCGAGGCGTACAGCGAGTAGCTGACGGGGACCAGATAGAGCACCAGCGCGGTCGCGAACATCTCGCCGAAGGCGATGCTGGTGGCCATCGGAATCAGAATCTGTGCCTGAAACGAAGTCTCCAGCAGGATCGGCAACAGGCCGCCGATCGTCGTCACAGTTGTCAGCAGCACTGTTCGAAACCGGCTAGAGCCCGCTTCAGACAGGGCGTCGTTGAGCGGCAAGCCCGCTTTCACGCGGGAGTTGATGAAGTCGATCAGGACGATCGAGTCGTTCACAACGATGCCCGTCAAAGCCACGATGCCGAACATGCTGAACATCGTCAGCGGCAGCCCCAGAATCGCGTGTCCCGCGATGGCGCCGACCAGTCCGAACGGGATGATCAGCAGTACGAGACACGGCTGCAGATACGATTTGAACTCCAGTGTCAGCAGGCCGAACATCACCAGCACGGCTACCACAAACCCGCGGAACAGCGACTGCATTGACTCGGCGCTTTGAGCCGCCTGCCCCTCCCAGCGGACTTGAACATGCGGGAATTCCTTGAGGAGGGCCGGCAGGAATTCGGCCTTCAGCTTTGTGCGAACCAGCTCAGCATTTCCGATCGCCTCGTCCATGTCTGCGGTGACCGTGATTGACCTCATCTGGTTGACGCGATTGATCTCCGAGTAACCGCGTTCAACGTCGATCTCGGCCAGTTCGGTAATCGGACGCTCAATGCCATTGTCCGATCGCACACGGATCTCGTCGAAACTGGCGAGCGTGTTGCGCTCCTCGCGCGGGTACCGCACCATCAACTTCACTTCGTGACGACCGCGTTGCAGCCGCATCACCTCTTCGCCGTAGTACGCCGCGCGAACCGTGCGAGCCAATCGGTCCAGCGGGATGCCCAGCGTGTCGGCGTTGTCCTTCACCGCCAACTGAATCTCCCACTTCCCTGGCCGAGAATCGTCGGAGATGTCGAACACGCCAGGATATTCGGCCAACTTTTCCTTCGTGCGTTCTACGGTCGCTTCGAGCGTTTCCATGTCCGTGGCGGGGCCGAGCAGTTTGAACTCGATCGGCGTGCCGCCCGGCCCCTTTGCCACGCTGCCGAACGACAACGTCTCGACACCCGGTATCGGGCCGGTTTCCTTGCGCCACATCTCGACGATCTGACCGCTGGTCAGGTCCCGTAGCGAATTCTCGATCAACTCGACACTGATCGTGCCGGCATGTCCGCCTTCCGTGCGATCCGCTGCTCCGCCGGGAGCCTGAGACGTCACCTGACCCACCAAACGATGGGTGACTTGCACCAAGCCGCGTTCGCCTCCGTGCTGCTGATCAATCCGGTCAATCGCCGCGACAATCCGCTGCGTCGCTGCGTCGGTGACTTCGGACGGCGTGCCGTCGGGGAAAATGATTCTCGCTTCGATGATGGGGGCGTCGAGTTTCGGGAACACGATCCACGGCACGGCGCCGCTCGACACCAGACTCAATGAGCCGATCAAGACCGCGACCGCCGTGGCACCCGCGATCGCTGGATTCTTGAGGCAGAAGCGCAGGACGGGTGAATAGAGTCGGGTGATGACGAAATCGAGCAATGCCGCCGTCGCTCGATTCAAACCGGCTGACCAACGCATCAAACATCGAAATGGAAACAGGAACTGATCCGCCACGAACGCCAGCACCGTGAGCAGCGGCGCCACGACCTCTCGCGTGAGTAAACGCCTCGATCGCCGCCTCAATCCAAGCGCGCGGCTGGTCAGGGTCGGTGCCTCGCCCGTCGAGGAATGCGCGAGATGGCACGGCAAGATCAGCGTGCTTTCGACCAGAGAAATCACCAGCATCGCGATCACGGCCAACGGCAGGACGGCGAAGAATTTCCCCATTATGCCGGACACGAAAAACATCGGCGAAAACGCGAAGATCGTCGTGGTCACTGAAGTCGCGACGGATGGCATCACTTCAACCGTGCCATCAATGGCCGCCTGCCGAAACGACTTACCCAACAAGCGATGCGCGTAGATGTTTTCGCCGATGACGATCGCGTCA
Source organism: Planctomycetota bacterium (assembly GCA_027622115.1). Classification (GTDB taxonomy): domain Bacteria; phylum Planctomycetota; class Planctomycetia; order Planctomycetales; family Planctomycetaceae; genus JAQBZS01. The sequence goes on from JAQBZS010000910.1 coordinate 2,133, forward strand.
TCGACGACGATTCCCAGCGCGATCAGAAATGCAAACATCGACAGCATGTTGAGCGTCTGGTCGAACTGCCACAGCACGGCGCACGCTCCCAGCACGGCCACCGGAATGCCGAGTGCCACCCAAAACGCCAGCCGCAATTCCAGAAACAGGGCCAACACGAAGAACACCAGCACCAAGCCTTGGGCACCGTTTTTCTTCAGCAAGTCGAGCCGATCTTTCACGTTGACCGACGTGTCTCCCCAGAGTTTGAACGAGAATCCAGGCGGCAATTGTTTCTGGGCGACGTATTCCCGCACGGCTGCCGTCATGCCCAGCAGGTCTTCGCGAGCCGACGCTTCAATCGTGATCGCTAGGCCGGGCTGCCCCGAGATGCGGCTGATCGAGGTCTTGTCCTCGAAGTCGTCACTCACGCTGCCGAGATCCGCGACCGTCAATGCGACGCGATTGCGTTGGGTCACGATGGGGATCTCGGCGATCTCGGCACCGGTTACGCGTTTGTTCTTGCCGCGCAGCAAGTATTCCTGCGAGCGATCGCGGATCTTGCCGCCGGGCAGTTCCAAGTTTCGCAAGCGAATCTGTTGAGCGACTTCGGTCAGCGTCAGTCCGTGCTTGCGGAGTGTCGCTTCGGGGATCTCGACATCCACCTGATAGGCTTTTTCGCCTTGAATCGTGGCCACGGAAATCTCGGAAATCATCAGCAACTCGTCGCGCACCTGTTCGGTGACTTCGCGAAGTTGTCGTTCGGAATCCGCCGCCTGACTGGCGGTCATGACCACGCCGACATTGATGGCCGGATTCCGCATCGTGAGTTGTCGGACTTCCGGCTTCTCGGCCAAGTCCGGAAAACTGGGGATCCGCTGCACTTCCGAATCGATTTCGTTGAGCACTTTTTGGACGCTGGGTACATCGGATTGCAGTTCGACGATGACCGAACCTGAGCCTTCCATAGCCACCGACGTCACTTTTTTCACGCCGTCCACCGAGCGGACGGCTTCCTCGATTTTCTGGCAAATCCCCTGCTCGACTTCTTCGGGGCTGGCTCCCGGATACGGCACGGTGACGAGCACAATTTCGAGTTCGAATCGCGGAAATTCCTCGCGCCGCAACATCATGCCGCTGAAGATGCCGACACCGAGCAGCGCCACCATGAACGTATTCATCGCCGGCGTCTGACGGATCGCCCAGGCTACAGCAGCTTTCATCACGGAAGTCCAATACTCAACGGCGCGGCTTACGACGACGGTTCCTTGTTGGAAGCCCAATCAACGATTCCCGGATCAAGTTCAGCACATGCCGACTCGCCGGTGCCGGTACGGTACCGTCACGCGTTGGCACGTCCAGGAACATCGAGCGCGCGTGGAGATGAGTCGAGTGCGTAGTCATGCCTGCGAGCGGAGCGTGACACTTCCCCCGGTAGCGTGTTGAAAAACTAGGGTTGACGTGGCTATTTCTGCCCGCACGTTTGTCCGCCCCGAAGG
>JAQBZS010000911.1 GCA_027622115.1 Planctomycetota bacterium
CGTCGAAAAACCAGCCGAGACGACGAGCACGAGCGGAAGCGGCGACGGGATGGTTGAGAAAAATGGGCCGGGCTCTTTAGTAGCTTGTCAGTCGTGGCTTCCACCGGCACGGGGGCGCACGGGGCCGGGGGAGAGCACATAGAAAACGGTAGGGTCAGCAAAGTTGAGAAATTCCGGTTTGCGAATTGAACCGGTTTAGTTTAGTACCCGATATCCTTCCGGCTGGATTGGTCCTATTTCCTATAGCCGATCGAGCGTGTCGCCGAATGTGGGACCAAACACCCGGTCGTCGTCGCGGTCGAGGCGGTCCAGGTCCGCGAACACCCAGTCTTGACGCCGACCGCCAAACAGGTAGTCCGTCGCGTTGTCGTCGAATACCGTCGCTCCAGCTTCCAGCCGCAATTCAGCTGTCAAAACGGGGCCGGTCCCGTTCCTGAGATTGCTCACCCGCGCGGCGTGGCTTCGATTCGACGACCACTCGGACATGAGCATTCGTAACGCGACGGGGTCTTGATCGAACGACGTTGCGCCGCCAATCAATAGATCGGTGCCGTTGCCTCCGTAAAGCCGGTCGCGACCACTTCCACCGATCATAGACCAAAGTCGTTCGGTTTGAGCAGCGCCACGGGCACCAACTTCTCATTCATAGATTCGTATTGCCCATTGATTCCCATAAACCCAAAGTATTTGTGGGTCTTCCCGGCTCCCGCATGGCAGGCGTACTCCCATTCCGCGTGAGTCGGCAGTCGATATCCCGTGCGAGATAAGTCGTCGACAGACTTCATGCCAAGCGCATATACGCCGTCCGAATTCGGCTCGTAACACCATTGATCTTCGGGGATGTGTTCTTTTTCGCTGATCCAATTGCAGTACGCGGCGGCAACGTGCCAACTGACGCCTTGGCACGGTCGACGATAATCGAATCCGCCCTGCAACAGATTCTCTACTTTGGGATCAACCCACTCGAACTTGTTCCGCCATTTCTTGTCCGCCAAGAATCGTTCGAATTCCTGAACCGTCACTTCGGTTGTACCGATCGCAAAATCACGCGGAATGTTTCGCAACTCGTTGATCTTTGCGAGCACGTCCTCGATGCGGGGATCAACGCCGTCCGCCCGCCAGTCCGCTTCGAAGCGGTCGCAAATTCGGTCGATCTCGTTTCGCACGGCAAGCTGCACGGATTCCGCTGCAAGCAATGACGGATCAAGCAATGCGATCACCTCGCGCCGATAAACGGCTCGAACTCAACCCAGCGAGTGCGAACGTTTTTTCCAGTTGCGAGCTGCCACTGGCCTGCTCCACGGAACACGTTTGATTCCCGGTGTGCGCCGCCATCGTCAATCCAGTCGTACGTGACCCTGACGGGATCGGTTGCGCCTGTTTTCTGAATCAGGTGCGTTTCTGCACGAAGGAATCGCTTCCCGCCGTTGTTGCGGAATCGAACTTGGACTGACCGCTCGGCGGGCGAGTCAATCGCGGCGGACCCGTAGACGAAACTCTGCGACCAGAAGTCACGAGGCTCGTCACCTCGACGCGGGATCGACCAGTCCTGAACGATCGGCTGCCAACTCTTTCCGCCGTCGATGCTGCACTCGATGACGTACTTCACATCTGGTCGAGGCGGGCTGCCCGACGCCGTGTGGGCGGACGCGAAGATCCTCGTGACCGGTCTGTTCGAATTCACTTTCATCGTCACGGATTTTTCACCAAACCCGCCAGCAGTCACGAAGCTTTTGGCTAAGTTCAACTCGGGTCCCATTGATTGAACGGCTTGGCCGCTGGCTTCGTACGTGATCGTTGTGTCGTTGTCCTTCAGTCGAGGCAGCACGGCCACGTTCGCCTGACAAACCGTGCGAATTGCCAAGTCGGCATTGGCCAAGGTTTTGGCATCGCCTGCGAATCGAAGCCAGTACTGAGACCGCCCTTTAGCAACGTCCGTGAGGTCCAAGACGTCGACGAACTTCTGATTCGCCTGCCACGTACGGCCGGCATCGATCGAGATGGCCACCTCGCATTGAGCTTTAGCCGAGAGAACCAGTCCATTGCGGCAACCCGCGTCATAGATTCCCCACGAGCTGTTGTTCGGCGGAGTCGCCCCGATCACGTACGGCGTCTGAAACTCGAAGGTGATGGAGTTTTCGTCCTCAGCCACGACGGCTTCACGATAGTCTTCGTTGGTGAAGTCGGGGCGATAGACATAGACGACGTTGGCGAAGCGAGCCTGACCGTCTTTGTGCGGTGTGCCAGACTTCGAGCCATGCATTCGCTCCGGCTGATTCACCCAAGTTCGGGATCGCTCGGGACCGGGGATGCCTTTCGTGTTGTAGTTACGGCCCCAGAAAACGAACGTCTTTCCATCTTCAAGTCCCGGTTCGAAATAGCGTCTCATGCGTTCGCCACGGCGGAGATGCACCATCGGCGGCGGCCCTGCATATCCCGCGAGGTATTCTGCGACGGCATACTGGCGGTACGAGTTTCCATCCCCAGGATGCAGCCCGCACACCAACCAGCCTCGCTGTTTCTCGGGCATGTATCCGCGATTGATCCAGCGATCGACATTACTCTGCATCTCGCCCAGCCCGATTAACCGCCGGCCCGATTCATGAAAGATCACCGTCGACAGATCGTGATCCAACAAGGCCCATCTTCCATGGAGCCCGTATTGATCGCCCTGCAAGAAGACTTCGAAAGCATTGTGCCCAGCGGCGCCCACTCCTCGCCCGCGGGCATGACCAAGTAAATGTTCAAACTCGGCCGTCCACTGCGAATGCGTCGTACCGCACAGGCCGAATCCATAGCCGAACAGCCCATTCCAATATTCGCGCAGACGAGTGTCTCCCGCCTGTTGGAATCCCTTGCCCCACAAGTCGCGGCGACCGGCTTCGCCGTGCCAATAGTGAGTGTTCCGCCAAAGCCATGACGCCAACGCTTTGTTTTCGTCCGAGTCTGCCGTGAGACCTGTGACTCGTTTGTACGTCTCAGCCTGCGTGGCAAAAAGACGATCGAACGTCGAAATGGCCAGCTCACCGGGATACCAGGGATGGTCTGTGCGAATCTGGGGATCGCCGACCTCCGCCAACGCTGGTGCCGCACTCACCGCGACCGCAACCATCAACAGCGAGCACGTTGCGCGGAGGCAGGACCAGTGCATGGAATCAGTGATTCGCGGCAACACACTTTGGAGTCGATTCAATCGAGTCATCGGTTTATCCCAACGGCGTGCACAGGATTCATGAACAGCAACTAGATTCCACAGGATACCAGACAGCTCGTGATGCCGCTTTCCGTGTGCTTTGGTTGTGGAGTTCAGCAATGTTGTCCCGAACGCCGAAGGATTACCTGTGCTTCGTTGCTCACGGTAGAATCGGCTCGAGGGAAATGACTGATGGCGACTGCAGAACAAGTAAAGGCACTCTTGACGAGCTATTCGGCATGAACTTCGAAATCAGGCTGTGGAGTTGGATCGAGAACAATGGCAGCTTTAATTCACCAGCCAACACGGAAGCAGTCATCGTTTTCCCGCAACCGGGCGGACCAATCAGCAACAGTTTGCGTCGGGCGGAAAGTCCGTACTCGCGGAGCGTTTCCTGTTGCGGT
>JAQBZS010000912.1 GCA_027622115.1 Planctomycetota bacterium
TACGCTCATGTTGCGAGCCCAGCCGAGAGGATGCACCGTCACTTGAATGGGAACCATCCGAGACACCGCGCGCTTGTCGCCGTTGCTTTGTGGACCGAAATCAATTTGCACTCGCACCGGGCGTTTCGCGTCGCTCGATCCCCAAAAGGGCAGCAATCCTCGCGCACCCAATTGCACCGTCGCACGGGTCGGCGTGACTTCGATGAGCTTGGCCCCAGTGTCGTTCACAAAACCGCCGAGCTTGTACACGACCATGTCCGCGGCAACGCACGCGGCAAACGTCGCTTGAAAGCGGAATGTCTCGTGCTTCGGGTCTTGCTCGGCAGCCGATTCAGCGACGCGAACTTTCTCTGGATCCGTGGACGACAGTCGGACGACTCGATTCCGTCCGGATTCTTTGGCTTGATACAGCGCCTTGTCGGCTCGACGGATCAGACTGTCCGGCGCATCGCCCGGCTCGAATTCCGACACGCCGATCGAGACCGTTGTCTGTCCGACCTTGAGGCCTCCGACCGCAGCGTCGCACACCGCGATCCGCAATCGTTCGGCGCGACGATGGGCTTGTTCCAGTTCGGTATCAGGACACAGCACCACGAATTCTTCACCGCCGTAGCGACCGACCAACTCGCCGGAATACGTTTCCAATTGCAGCAGTTTGGCCAAGTCGATCAGCACCGCGTCACCCACCGCGTGGCCGTGGTTGTCGTTGATCTTCTTGAAGAAATCGACATCCAGAAACATCACGCTCAACGACGATTGATCTTCCGACGCCGCGACGGTGACGACCATTTGGTGAAGTTGCGATTCGAGTTCACTGCGATTCGCGATGTGTGTCAGGGCGTCTTGGCTGGCGGCGAGCTTCAAATCCCGATAGGTGCCGTCCTTGCGACCGTCCCGCTTCATGTCTCGAAAGATTTGCAGCACGCCATGCACTCGCCCGGTTTCATCAACCAGCGGCACCGACTGCAACTCCACCGCGACCCAAGATCCGTTTGCGTGTCGTACTTCCACGGAACTGGTCATGGCCCGTCCCTGCCGGACCACGTCAAGCAGCGGGCATTCCGCATCCGCCAAGATTCGACCGTTGGGTTCGCGGTGCGGCAGTCGTGACGCGGACCACGTTTGGCCCAACATCGCGTGAGCTGCGTGGCCCAGCAATTCCTCGACACCGCTGCTCCACAACCGACAGCGGGTTTCGACATCGACGAGATAGAATCCGTCATACAGGTTTTCGAGCAGATACAGGTGCGACAGAATGTGCCCAAGTTCGCTGGCTTCGAGTGCTTCTTGCGGGTCGGCCGGGCCGGGTGGACGATCGCCGGTGTTGTATTCGCCGGTTTGCCGGTTGAACGGCAGGCCGGAACGCTCCAGCCAGCGCTGCAGCACGCAGATGATGTTGCCGTCGAACTGCGTGCCCGCCGATTCCATCAGCACGGCCATGACTTCTTCGTGCGGTTTTCCGTCTCGATAAACCTGATCGGTGGCCAGCGAATCGTACGCATCCACAACCGCCAGAATCCGGGCACCCAGGTGTACGTTGCTGCCGACGCGTTCAAGCCCGTTCGCGGCCCCGTTGTAGTGGTGATGTGCCTGCGACACGATCTGCGAGACTTCGGCATCGACGCCGCAAATCTGCAGCACGTCGATCGCGATCTTGTGATGCAAGGCCATCAAATCGGCTTCGTCCGGATTCAACTTACCGGGCTTGAACAGGATGTTGTCCGGCACGCCGATCTTGCCGATGTCGTGCATCAGGCTGGCGATTTCCAGGGCCTTGAGCTGCTGGCCGTCCCAACCCAGAAACTGGCCGACGCCCACCGCCAACGTGGCGACTCGCCGCGAGTGCCGCACGGTCGACACGTCTCGGAAGTGCAATGCGGAAAGCATGCGTCGCAGCAGACTGCGCGAGATGATGTCGACTTCTTGATCCGCATGAGTGAGCGACGCCTGTCGAGCCAGCGACATCAACCCGATCAACATTCGGGACGAATCCATCGGTTGCGTGGCCGGCCGCACCAAGGACGCTTGCATCAACACCGGGGCGGCTGCGGTTGGTGCGGGCGATTCGTTGCCGAACATGCGTTCGAGCATCGCGAATTGCTGATTCAGATTCTCGGGTGTCGGCGCGTCGACCGCCTGAACCGGGGGCGGGGAGCCACCACCGACGACATCGGTGAACGCGGATTCCGCCGTCGCAAAACTCGCGCCGCCGGTGAATTCCCGAGTCCCAAACTCTGTAAACGCCGCCCCGTGCATCGAGGTCTCCATCAAATTCGGTGAAGCTCGAATGTTCCGTTCCCGTCGCGCACTTGGAGGGAAATCACACACTGAACAGGCTCAAGCATTGAAGCTTAGCTCACGAGATCCACCGACAGCTCCGATTGACGCAAGAATCCAAGCAGCTCGCGGGCATCCGCAAGCACAATTGCCGACTTGCCGTCCGGTCTGATGGGATATGCCGTTTCTGCAAGTCACGACGAATTGCCGATTGATGCAGCCGGTGACGCCGGGGCAATTCGCAAACGCAAACCTCAGATGGGTCGGATTGCAATGGGCGGAGTGGGCGAATGCGCGACCAACGACGTACCATGCGAATGTTGACGGGCGAGCTTCGGTTTCAAAACATCGACCCGGATTCAGCTTCGAGCGGTTCGATGCATTCGGGAACCTCATGTCTCGCATTATTGACCGTGGTGCTGACCGGGTAGTGCTGCATGTGCTCGGACGAGAACGGGGTGAGCAGCGATTCCAGACCGCGCGCGTCTTCTTCCGCCGTGGTCAGCCAGCGATCGAAATCGGACTCCGCAAGAATCACCGGCATCCGATCATGCAACTCACACATGATTTCGTTGGCCGACGTGGTGATGATCGTGCAAGACTCGATGCCCGATCCCTCGGCATCTTCCCAATACTCCCACAGCCCGGCGCATGCGAAGACGGCACCATCACGCATGCCGATGTGAAACGGTTGCTTGTGTTTCGCGTCGAGCTTTTTCCATTCGTAAAAGCCGCTGACCGGGATCAAGCAGCGACGACGTTTGAAGGCGGCTCGAAAGGCCGGCTTGGTGGCGACGGTTTCGCCACGGGCGTTGATCATCCGTGCTCCCTGCTTCGGATCTTTCGACCACGATGGAATCAGGCCCCACTTCAACATCGCGGGAACTCGCCGACCACCCTCGCTGCGGATGCCGAGCACCGGCTGCGTGGGCGCGATATTGAATCGTGGGGCGATTGCTGGAAACTCGTCAAATCCTTGCAAGCCAAAGAATTCCACCAATTGATGCGAAGGAGCACGCAGATTGAAACGTCCACACATGTCGAATCTCGAATTACGTGGTTTTGGAAGCGTCGAGGTTTGAATTCCGTCCGCGTTCGTTTGTACTCTCGTTCAGAGATTTTTGGCGGTCTGTTTTGTAGACATTTCGGTCTGTAGTTTTAACGCTGTAGTTCGCTTGACCGTCAGCCGAAGGCGTACGCGTTTGACATGTTGGGTACGTTACGCCTGCAAATGTCGGTTAAACTACGCAACCGGCGGTCGATCAAACGTAGAAGCTATCTGAAAAAGGGGTCTGACCCTTTGGAGGCCTCGCTAAAC
>JAQBZS010000913.1 GCA_027622115.1 Planctomycetota bacterium
GAATCAACGCAGAGCGAATTCACCCGCAACTCGGCGCGGCATCACGATTCTGGAAGTTCTGATTTCCGTCGCGATCTTCATCGGGGCTATGACGGCGATCGGTGGGTTGTTGTCCAACGGTGCTGACTCCGCCATTCAAGCGAAGTGGGAAACCGAGGCCGTGTTTCGCGCCGAATCGATGCTGGCCGAAGTGATCTCGGGCGCGGTCCGCATGGAATCCGTCAACGGCGGGACGTTCGCTGACGATCCGGATGCCGCCTGGAGTTGGAGCCTGGCCGTCGACAACGGCCCACACGCGGATCTGCTGGCTCTGGAACTCACCGTCGATCACACGAATGGTGCGGGGATCGTTGACGCCACTTTCACGCTGAACAGCTTTGTTCGAGATCCCGAGGTCTACCTAAATACGTCGTCCTCTTCTTCGTCCTCGTCCTCTTCCACAACTTCGGGGGAATGACATGCGACGAACCGGCCAGGATCGCAGCGACCGCGCCGTTCGAAACGGCTTTACGCTCCTCGAAGTGTTGATGGCGCTGGGACTGACGATGCTGTTGATCGCGGCGGTCTACAAGGCGATCGACTTGCATTGGAGCTACCAGACCGCCGGCCGCGATCAGATTGAGCGATCGCAGGTCGCTCGTGCGTTGCTGCACAGAATGTCGTCCGATCTGAAGTCCATCGTCTTCGTCGTTCCGCCCGAGAAATCAAACAGCGAAGACGAAGCAGCAACCGATGCGGATGCGACGTCGCAAACGACAACGACCGACGTCACGGATCCGTTGGAAGGTTCCACGATGGGTCTCAAGGGCACCTCGGATCGATTGCAGATTCTGGTCAGCCGTCCGACGCGACTCGTCACGACGACAAAGACATCGCAAGTCGACGGAGAAGTCACGATCGCGAGTCAGCAGAAGACCGTGTCATATTTCTTGGCGGACGCGGGCAGCGGCGGGTTGACCGGTGCGGTGGGGAATCTCGCCGCCGGCGGTTCGGCCGGAGCGTCGTTCGTAACCGGAATCCAAGGTCTCGCTCGACTGGAAGCGGACCGTGTCGCCGTGGAATTCGCCGACTCGCAACGGGATCTCGATCAACTCGCGGCCCAGGCCAAATTACTCGCGCCCGCGGTTGTGTCTTTGCAGTTCCGCTACTTCGACGGCGTCGAATGGGTCGAGGCTTGGGACAGCAATGCCTATGTCGAACAATCCGTGGATGGATCGATCGAAGAAGTCATCGCGGGACTTCCTCAGGCGGTGGAAATCACACTCGGCCTGCGCAACGAACAAGACACGGAAGAAGGAATCGCCGACCAGACCTATCGACTGGTCGTATCACTGCCGACCGCTCAGAAGAACGTGGAGGGAATCGGGCTATGAAGTCGACTTCACACAGCGCCGTACGCAATCCGAGCGACCATCACGGCACGGTCTTGCTGGTGGTGCTCGTGGTCATCGTGCTGATTTCGCTCGGCGCGTATTCGTTCTCCGAGTTGATGCTGTCCGAATACCAGGCGTCGGATAGTTACGGTCGGCGAGTCCAAGGACGGGTCTACGCGGAAGCCGCCATCGAATTCGCCGCCGCTCAGCTTGAATCCGAAGATGCGGATGCCGCGCCCAACTACTACCACAACCCGGAACTGTTCCAAGCCGTGTTGATGAAGGACAGCGACTACGTTCGGACTCGCGGACGTTTTAGCATCGTCACGGCGGTCGAAAACGATCCCAACTCCAGTCGCATTCGATTCGGGTTGGTCAATGAGTCGTCCAAGCTCAATCTCAACACGCTGCTCCAGTTGGAACTCTCCGAAGAAGAAGTTCGCGACGTCCTGATGAAGTTTCCGAACATGACCGAAGACATCGCCGATTCCATCATGGATTGGATCGACGACGATGACGAAGCTCGCGAATTTGGGAACGAAAGCGAGTACTACGCCGGCTTGTCGACGCCGTATGCACCTCGGAACGGCCCGCTGGAATCGCTGGACGAGTTGCTGATGGTGGCCGGTGTGACGCAAGAGTTGCTGTTCGGCGAGGACGGCAATCGCAACGGTTTGCTGGACCCCAACGAAAACGACGGCTCGGCGACTCCGCCCATCGATAACGAGGATGATGTTCTGCAAGTGGGCTGGGTTGAGTATTTCACGGTCCATGCCAAGGAATCCAACCTGCGTTCGGACGGCAGCCCCAAGATTCACGTCAACAGCGGCATTCTGACCGATGTCTATGACCAATTGGTTGAAGAACTCGGCGAAGACGAAGCGACGTTTATCGTGGCGTTCCGGCTGGTGGGACCGGTCGACGACGGCACCACCGACGAAACCATCGAATCCGCGACGGACGTGGTGGCGGAAATCGCCGGGATGAGTCCGGCGGAGCAAGAAGCGGCACTCCAAAAGCTGGCCGGTGAAATCGCTCAAGGTCTGTTTAGCGCAGCCCAGGGTGCGGTTCGCAACAGCGGCGGAAGCGTCGGCAGCAGTGGTGGCGGCGCTGGAACAAGCGGCACCGCGCAAAGCAGCAAGAGCACGGTCACACGCAACGGTCTCGATTTAGCGGGCGGGGCGACGGTTGAAATCGGTTCGCTCTACGACTTGGTGGACACCAAGGTTGAGATTGAACAAGACGGCAAGATGGTCACGCTCGAAAGCCCATTCACAACCTCATCGCTTGAGGCGACGCTGCCGGAGATCATGAACGTGCTCTCGATCACGGATTCAGAAGAAATTCTCGGCCGCATCGACACCAACCAGGCCCGGTATGAAACGCTCCGCGGAGTGCCGGGGATGACGGACACGTTGTGCGATTCGATCATGGCGTCGTCGTTGATCGGCACGGATGGTTCGGCGCTGACCGACGCGCTGAGCCGTCGAGCCACCAACGGCTGGATTCTGATTGAAGGACTCGTCGATTTGCCGACAATGCGAAAGCTGGACAAGTACTTGACCACGAAAGGCGACGTCTTCCGAGGCCAAGCCATCGGCCACTTCGACGCGGGCGGCCCGGTCACGCGGCTGGAATTCGTGATCGACGCGTCGGTGTTTCCCGCGCGGACGCTCTCCGTCCGAGACATCAGCGAACTCGGACGCGGCTTCCCCAACTCGATGCTCATGCCAGCGACTGGGCAATAATCGGACCCTACTTTCCGTTCGAAAACCGAGATTTCCGATCGAGCTGAATTCCTCCGAAGAACTGCACCGCCCCCGAGTTTACCTCGGGGGTTCTCGCGCTGCTGCACAACGGCCGGTGTTGGGTGGGCCGGCAAGATACCGGGGGCGACCGGTGCCGGGTGGTCGTATTGCTGAAGATCATCATCTCCTCAATCAAAATCTCAGGATCAAGTGTAACTTCGGACCGAGGACGAATCTATTTGACATAGTCCTGCAATGATTCCCAGGAGTTCGTCTTGATCGCGTTTTCGGGATCGCTGATGAACTCGTCGAAGAACGTCTTTGCCCCGTCGTCGAACTCGCCGATCCACACGCGGTTCCGATCTTTGTTAACGTTATCGTAAACTTGAAACACTTCGCGGTAGCGTTGTTTTCGTCGCTCGCGCATCAAGTCGTCACGGACGTCGACAATGTGTAGGCTTTTCAGTTGTTTGT
>JAQBZS010000914.1 GCA_027622115.1 Planctomycetota bacterium
GTCGAAACTACCAAGAACTGATTTGACGCGTTTTCACTCCTCAAACGCGCGTGCCTACGGCGTGCGGTTAAACGAGCAAACGCCAAAGTGGCGCTGTCGTATTAGTTAGCTTAGGTCGGTGACTCGCCGTGACCGGAAAACGCCTGCTGCTGCCAAAGTTTGTCCATCAGCAGCACAAATCCGACCGACGCCGCGCCGATCGCGCCGCACAGCCAGAACGTCTGATCGATTTGTGCAGGCATCAACTCGTCGAACGGCCACAGGCTCCGCAGTGAGCCGATCATGAATCCGCACAGAACCGACAGCGTCAGCGACCAATGCTCTCGCAGCAACCACCGCAGCACCTTCGAGAAACTCAGCAGACCCACGATACAACCGGACGAAAAAACCGTCAGAGTCAGCACGGTCTCCCATTCAAACGTGAATTGAGCCGCTCCGGAAATGAAGGACTTGACGTGGCCGAGCACGTACTTCCATTCGCCGAGAATCTTAAGAATGAATGATCCGCTGATGCCGGGCAGAATCATTGCGGTAATGGCCACGGTTCCGCAGAAGAATAGATACAGCAGCGAGTGATTGGACGAATTCGTTTCTTGAAAACCCGCCAATAGCACCGCCAACACAATCCCGATCGCGAGACACAGCAGCGTGCCGGCTCGCCAATCGCGAATCATCCTGAGCACCAAAATGCTCGACGCCAGAATCAGCCCGAACAGCCCCGCATGCACGTATTGCGGAAAATTCTCGATCAAGTAATGCAGCAGCGTGGCGAGTGATCCGATTGCCAAACCAATCCCGCAGCCGAGCGGAATCACAAAGCCCAGGTCAATATGTCGAGCCGCGTCAGCCCATTGTCGACCGCTCAAGTACCGCAGGAGTTGTCGGTCGAAGCGGCTGATGGCGGTGACCAATCGCTGATAGATGCCCAAGATCAACGCCACCGTCCCGCCGGAAACCCCCGGAATGAGATCCGCGCTGCCCATCAGAAATCCGCGTCCGACATTCGCCAAGTCGGCGGCTCGGATGAATCGCTTACGCGCCATGAAATGGTCCTTGCTGATCGTCGGCGAAATCCAACCGCACGGCACCCGCACAGGTTGCTTGTTTCGACAATCGGCGATCGTCAGTATTGGTGCGGGAATTCGTATTTGACGGCTCGATCTCCGCTCGACGGGCGGGAATCGTAGTCAGCCTTAGAATCGGGACAATATCAAATGAAGGGGCCTGGGTTTCGCCTTGATCTCGACATCCGACGGAAGTGGATTTGCCCGAAATGCGGCGACATCCGTCATTCGGGAGGTCACTTCACCGCTCAATTCTGTACGTGCCAAGACGGCGGCACGTGGATGGCGCTCCAAGAATTGCCGAAGATTCACCGAATTTCGCTACCGCGGCCGTCGACACCGATCAAGTTCGAAGACGAACCGATCGAGGAACCAGTGCCCGTGATCGCAGCGCCCGTCGACGTTGTGCAAGACGACTTCGTGGTGGAAATTGACGGTGGCTCGTCTGAGGATACGCAACCGGAAGTCGCGTTCGCCGCCGGATTGGATGCTGAGGAAGCCACCCCCGAACCAGCTTCGTCGTCGGAATTGCAAGAGCCGCAACTCGACGCCGAAATCGCAGCGGCTGTGGAAACGCAAGCGGAGTCGGTCACGGCGACTCCAACCGTCGCAACTTCGCCCGACAAATCCTCGGAAAATTCCGATCCCGCGCGTCGCAAACGTCGCGGAACTCGTCGCGGACGAAAGCGGCGTGGCGGTGGTGGGAAAAGCGGCGGCGCAAATCCACAAAGCCCATCTCCGCCACCTACTTCTTAATCAATCTCCTCAGTAGCCGCGCTCGCTTCAGCGTGGGTCTGGATCCGCTCGCCAGAGCGTGGGGCTGGTTCTGCTCTCAAGAGCCCACACTCTGGCGAGCGTGGCTACGAATCATCAATCGCCGCGTGTGCGGATGTCATCGACCCAAAACTTCATTCAACGGACCTCAACCATGAAGCTCAACGCAATTTCGCTGTTCGCCTTACTCGCCACGCTGCCGCTCGTTGATCGCGTTGCCGACGCGGATGACGTCCAGGCAAAAGGGAAATGGATTCAACTTTTCAACGGAAAGGATCTCGAAGGCTGGACAGTGAAGATCAAAGGTCATGAAGCCGGAGTGAATTTCGCCAACACCTTCCGCGTCGAAGACGGCGTCATGAAAGTCGACTACAGCAAGTACGACAAATTCGATCGCACGTTCGGCCACATCTTCTACAAGGAATCATTCTCACATTACATCATTCGGGTCGAGCATCGTTTCGTGGGCGAACAGGTCGCCGGCGGTCCCTCGTGGGCGCTTCGCAACAGCGGCATCATGGTGCATGGCCAGACGCCGGAATCGATGCGCAAGGACCAAGACTTTCCGGTCTCGATTGAAGTCCAACTGCTCGGCGGCAATGGAACCGACAAACGGACCACAGCGAATCTATGCACGCCGGGAACGAATGTGGTGATGGACGGCAAGTTGGTCACGCGGCACTGCACGAGTTCCAAGTCCAAGACATACCACGCAGATCAATGGGTGACGGTGGAGGTCGAGGTGCGGGGCAACAAAGTCATCGATCATCGAATCGACGGCAAATCCGTGCTGAAGTACTCGGAACCGCAACTCGATCAACGAGACGCCGATGCGAAAAAGCTGATCAAGGACGGCAAGTTGCAACTCGACCGCGGCACGATTTCGTTGCAATCCGAGAGTCACCCGGTCGAATTCCGCAAAGTGGAATTGCTTAAATTGGCCGAGTAACTCGCTGCATACGATCAATACCGAGCCGTCGCGGGATTGTTGAAGGTCCCCAGATTCGAGTTCCCCGAGCCGTTCTGAAGTTGCGTGTTCTGGCCGCTGGGGAACTGCTGCATTTGCTGATCAAACTGTGTCATCGGATTGGCGGCTCCGCTGAGTGCGGATTGTGCGGCAGACGTGTTGAACGAGCTGTTCGCACCGTTCATGTTCGAATTCATGCCGTTTTGCGTGTTCGCACCGCCATATCCGTTGTTCGAGAATTGCCCGTTTGATCCCTGTAATGGAAACCCTCCCGGTGCTTGCAGATTTCGATTCGTGAGATCGACGCCACCCGGTGTAGATCCGAATGGCTGTCCCGGCGGCTGATACTGTGGCGTCTGCTGGAATTGCGCCCCGTGCATCGATCCCGACCCGGTTTCCATGATCGGGGTCGATGGGAACGGAGACGTGTTTCCCGGATTACTGTTTACAGGCAGTGGATTGGCGAAATTCATCCCGGCTTGAATGTGAACGTCGGATCTCCCCTGGGGATTCCCATTGGGCTGACCACCGGACCACACGTTCGGATTCGGTTGCAGTGAACCGGGAACAGTCGATGGTGCCCCAGGATTTGACCCAAAGTTGTCGTTCGAACCGAAGTTGTTCTGCGCGGGGAGACCCGTGTTTGCGGCGGGATTGTTGCCCGCGCCGTAATACTGATTACCGGCCGCCGGGTTGGAATTCGGATTGAATCCCGTCGGCTGGAGTCCACCCGTGTTATTCGGAATACCGCCGGGATTCACGACCCCATTCTGCCATGCGTTCGCT
>JAQBZS010000915.1 GCA_027622115.1 Planctomycetota bacterium
CCAAATTACGAAACAAGCCAACTCCTGATCTTCTCGGCCATACCCCTGTTGATGTGCCTCGCGATTGCCTCAACCGTTCTGGGAGCGAGTCGGACGCATCCGCCGATGAGACCGTTGCCGACGCCCTCGTCGCGACCAATGACCGATGGTCCGGCTCGCTTTGTCGATGCAAATCGTGGCGACGATCAACACGACGGCAGTCGATCGCGTCCGTGGAAAACGCTCCAACACGCCGTCTCCCAATTGACTGCGGGCGACACGCTCTATCTACGAAGCGGGACGTATTACGAACACGTGCGAGCCACCGTTCGCGGCGCGCGACTGAAGCCGATCACGATCCGAAGCATTCCCGGCGAATTGGCCGTCATCGACGGAGGGATTCGCGAGTTTTTCGAATCGGCGAAATCGGCTTGGGAACCGGTCAAGGACGGGGTCGCCGGCGAGTTTCAATCGACGAAGACGTATCCGGATCTCGGCGGCAGCGCTGGTTCGACAAACGTGCTGGGCAACTTTGGCGATTCGATGGTCCCGCTGCATGGCTATCGCTACCTGAGCGACTTGCGGAGCAACAACGAGTATCTGGCGAAGCTCGACGCAGGAAAGACCGAGGCCGGTGACGGCGCGTATTGTGGCCCCGGAGTCTTTCTGGACCACGAGACCGGCCGGATTCACATTCGACTGGCACATACAAAGCAATCGGCCTTGGGCGACGACAACTACCGCGGCGAAACCGATCCTCGAAAGTTGTCGCTGGTCATCGCGGGTGCGACTCCCGGTTCCGCATTGTCGCTTGACGGTTCCGCCTTCGTGCGATTGCAGGACATTGTCGTCCGTGGGGCACGCGCGGCCACGGTGTCCATCGCCGATTCCGTCAACGTGGATTTGGACGGAGTCACCATGTACGGCGGTGCTTCGCCGATCAGCGTGCGTGATACGGCCGGACTGCGATTGTGGAATTGTGCGTGCCGTGGAATTGCCGCGCCGTGGACGTTTCGCGGCAGCCTCAAGTACCGGGCGATCGAAGCGAGGCTGTTTTCGGCCAGCGGTTGGTCGCCGACGGGTCGCGACAATCGGGACTTCGAACTGGCCTACAGCGAGTTCACCGACTGTGTCGATGGCGTGTTCATCGGCAACGTTCGCAATGTGCGATTTCACCATAACCTGCTGGACAATGTCAGCGACGACGGCATCTTTTTGACCGCCACGACAGCCTACGACGGCACCACTCCCGGCGGCAATGTCCACATTTATCAAAACCTGCTCTCGCGCTGCTTGACGACCTTCGCGTTCGGCGTGGGGCACGGGCGGCAGAAGATGACGCCGACGGGACGACAGGCGGGAGCGGGCGTGTTCATCTACCGCAACGTGTTCGACCTGCGACGGCCCGTGCATTATCAGCAACCGGAAGCCGGGGCAGCGGAAGTGACGTCGGCCGGTCGAATTGCGGGGGATCACGGCGGGCCGTTGTGGGAACCTATGACGATCTACCACAACACGATCCTGGTGCGCGAACCGCCGTTTCGAAGCTATTACGCGGTCGGACTCGGAAGCCACCTGTCTGGTGGTTCGATGCGTCGAGTGTTCAACAACATCGTGCTGCAATCGACCGGCCAACCAGGCCACGTGTTGCCGCCGGTTGCTCCGTTTCTCACGCCGGCCGAATTGGCGGCATTCAAGAACGCAGGACGAAAGCCGGTCGATCCACTCGGTGATCTGCTTGACGGCGACGTAGACAAGAAGGCGAAACCCGACGCGCAAGCCACGAAGCCACAAGACGTGGATGCGGCGCGAGTCAAGAAGCTGCAAGCCGATCTGGCTCGCCGCAATCAGCCCACACCCCCGCTGCCGATTGACTTCCAAGCCGACGGCAACCTGCACTGGGGAGTCGACTCGGACGCAACCGCCAAGACTCTGTTTGGCAAGTTTCGCGCATCACCCGAATCGGCAATCAGCAAGCGGCTTTATGCACCGGGTTGGATTGCGAACGACGTCGTCCACGATCCGAAAATCGTGGCTTTCAAGGCGGATTGGCGGCAACAGATCGACGTCCGTTTGCAGGCGGACAGCCCCGCGAAAGACGGCGGTGTTCGATTACCGAAGGGCTGGGCGGACCCACTGCTCAGCTCGGACTCCGGACGCCCAGACATCGGAGCCGTTCCCTACGGCACTCCAGGATGGTCGGTGGGAATCGGTGGCCGACTCACTTCGTTCGGCCCGGCGTTCCCTGACGAACCGCAGACCGTCCCCGCCCCGCAAGAATTTCTCGTCGCGGATGCCGAGATCAAACGGGCAGCGCCGATCGCCACGAAACCGGTCGTCATCGTGAAAGGCTATCCGGCGTTCGACGCTCCACTGTTGGGATTCGCGCTGCATCGACAAGGCATCCAATACGAAGCTCTCGAAGGAACTTGGCTCAACCCCGCCGAGTACTCGAAGTACAGCACCGTCGCCGTTGTCGGGAATCTTGTCCGAGCGCGAATCGAACCGAATCAATACACGTCAGACGATCTGGGGCACATTCGAAAGTTTCTCGCGAACGGTGGAACGCTACTGTTGCTACGGGGGAATCATGCGGTGTTTCGCGACCCCCAGGGCTCGCGATTCTTGGCCCAGTTGACGGGCGGAAGCACCCGGAAAGCCGAGGGATTTCGCATCCTCAACTCGGATCATGCGTGGTTGAAACACTTGAGTCCCAAGCAGAAGGCGACGTGGGTCACACCCAAACACGCCGAAGCCATGCGCGTTTCCAAGGGCGAACTCATCATTGGGAACGAGGCCGGATTGTCGGCCTTATACCGTGTGCGTGTCGGTCGCGGGCAGTTGATCTACGTGGGTTGGGACATCTCCGCATCCCTTCCCGCAGGACGCTCGACGTCTACCGTCGAGCAGGAAGCCGCGTACGAATCGCAGATGGGAGTGCTGCTTAACATCGTGGAAAGCCTGACGCCAAGCGGGCCTTGACGACGCGCAAGAAAGCAGACGTTGGGCGGTGGAAGAGGCTTCGGATCATTGATGAAACTCTGCGATCCCGGTGCATCAGAATCTGTGGGTATTGATTGAAGCCCAATCATTGGCACTTCATTCTCTGGCCCGAGAATGACGGCGATTTATCGGCATTCCTGCAGCAGATGACGGGCGGATTTCAGATCACCGTTGGCCGCCGAGACGAAAACTCGCGGGATGACGCTCGTGGCGTGGTTTCCAATTGCGTTCGAATACTGTGGATTATTCAACCTGAGCTTTGGTCGTTAGCACTTCGAATCCAAAATGATTCGCGGTTGCCACCGTATTCGTCCATCAATCGAAGCAGCGGAAGTCCAGCCAGACCGGCGAAGTCGGCATGGCTCGCTTTCGCGACCTCGCATGGTGACAAACTCGAACTAAGAACGCGTGCAAGAACTATTTCCGAAAACGCGATGATCGGTTAAAAGGCTGTCGACCCCTGTTGAATCCAAGGAAGGATCACTCATGGACGCGACGATAGCGCTGGCAGTTGACGAGCGGGCCGATGAACTCAGGGTGTTGATGGAGCGGCTCAACGAGCGACACAGAAGGTGGGTGGCCGGGTTGCTCGCTTCCGTGCTGCCG
>JAQBZS010000916.1 GCA_027622115.1 Planctomycetota bacterium
TTCCCGCGTCAACCCGAGATTTTAAACACGCTATCGCTGACGTCGCTGTAATCTTGCCAGAGCCGGTTGATCATGTCACGCAGAGGCGCAGAGTTCGCGGAGAGGAGTGTCCTGATTTCCTCTGCGAACTCTGCGCCTCTGCGTGATCGTCAATGTTATGTTTGCGGCTACCGAGAATCCTTTGGTGGCGACCGAGCGAATCAATCACGGAGTGGAATCGTGTCCTCGGCTCGGCAGTCCTTGAACCGGAAGCAGCCATCAACCGGCAGCACCGAACCCGTGATGTAGTCGGCATCGCCCGAGACCAGAAACGCCGCCGCCTTGCCGATGTCTTCCGGCAATCCCAGCCGGCCCCAAGGAAGTCGTTTGCCTTCCGCTTCAATCGTCTCCTCGTTGAACGTGACATGTTCGCCGGGCGTATCGATCCAGCCGGGTTCGATGGCATTGACGTTGATGCGATGTGCCGACAACTCGACGGCGATCGTCCGCATCATGTGGTTCAGCCCGGCTTTCGCGGCTCCATAAGCGACGCAGCGACTGATCGGCAGCTCGGCCTGCACGCTGGAGATGAATAGAATCTTGCCGCCTCGTCCGCGTTCGACCAGATGCCGCCCCACGAGTTGACTCATGTGGAAACCGCTGGTCAGCGTGCCGTTCAACGTTTGCTCAAATACGTCCGGGTCGTACTCCAGGAACGGCTGACGCCGACTGAACGCCGGATTGCTCACGAGGATGTCGATGTGACCGAACGCATTGACCGCATCCGTCACAAACTGCTCGCAACCGCTTCGCGAAAAAATGTCGGCTTCGAAGGCGTGGCAGTCGCGGCCTAACTCGCGGATCTCGGCGGCGGTTGTTTCCAAATCAGGACTGCCGGGCCGATCGTTGATCACGAGATCGGCTCCTTCCCGAGCCAACTCTAGTGCACAACCCTTGCCGATCCCCCGGCCCGCTCCCGTCACGATGGCAATCTTGCCGGTCAATCGCATCAAGTTCTCCTCGTGGTGTTTGTTGATTTCTAAACGTGCTCTGTGGACTCTGTGTCTCCGTGTTTCAAACGACGGCTGTCGCAAACGTCTTGCAAAGTAATCCGTCATCACCAACCGATCGAGTCCCCCCGGATGTCTCATCTGCCCACGTTCAAAGCGGCGGCTGTTCACGCCGCTCCCGTTTTCCTGGATCGGCAAGCCACGTTACGCAAAGTCTGTTCGCTGATTGCCGAGGCAGCTCGCAACGGAGCCGGTTTAGTCGCGTTTCCCGAAACGTTCATTCCGGCGTTTCCGGTTTGGAGTGCCTTGCGAGCCCCGATCCACAACCACGACTTATTCTGTCGCTTGGTGGCCAATTCGATCGCGGTTCCGGGGCCTGAAATCGCGAGCGTTTGCGACGCAGCTCGTGACGCCGGGATCATCGTCTCGCTGGGAATCAACGAAACAACCGAAGTCAGCTCCGGCTGCATTTTCAACAGCAACGTGTTGATTGGCGAGGACGGCTCGATCTTGAACCATCATCGCAAGCTCGTTCCGACATTCTACGAAAAGCTGACGTGGGCGGTGGGAGACGGCGCCGGATTGCGAGTTTGCCCGACAACGTGTGGCCGCATTGGCATGTTGATTTGCGGTGAAAACACAAACCCGCTGGCTCGCTTCACGATGATGGCCCAGGGCGAGCAAGTCCACATTTCCAGCTACCCCCCGATTTGGCCAACTCACGATCCGAACGACTCGGCCAACTACGACCTTGCCGCCGCGATCCGGTTGCGGGCCGGTGCCCACTCCTTCGAAGCCAAGGCATTCAACGTGGTGGCGTCCGGCTACATGGACCACGCCATGTTTCGGTTTCTCGGCGATCTGGATCCCGATGCCGCCCGCATTCTGGAAGGCAGTCCCCGGAGCGTGTCGCTGGTCACCGGTCCGTCCGGCCAAACGATCAGCGACGAACTCCGCGACGAAGAAGGCATCCTCTACGCGGACATCGATTTGTCGGCGTGTGTCGAGCCCAAGCAATTCCACGACGTGTCCGGCGGCTACAACCGTTTTGACATCTTCGATCTCCGAGTGAACCGCCGCGCGAATCGGCCAATCACATTTGCAGCCGATGACGAAGCGGTGAACTCCAGCCCTTTGCCGAACCCGCAACCCAGCCAGTACGATTTCAAAAACGCATTCCCTTCCGCGCCTCTTGAGGATTGATCATGCCCGCGATCACACGTGCGATGCTGTGCCTAAGTCTGGTCTCGCTGAGTTGCTCCGTCTCGACCGCTGAAAACTGGCCGGGGTGGCGAGGCCCGCGAGGCGACGGCACCAGCAAGGAGACGATTCCAACCACGTGGGACGGCAAGTCCGGGCAGAACATTCAGTGGAAGGTCAAATCTCCCGGCAACGGCCATGCGTCGCCGATCGTGTTCGAGGATCGCGTGTATTTGGTCGGCTGCGACACCGACTCAAAAGAACGCATCCTCGCCGGCTACGATCGACGAACGGGTAAAGAACTCTGGCGGACGACCGTGTTCAAAGCGCCGTTGGAAACCAAGCACGGCCTCAACAGCTATGCGTCGAGCACGCCGGTGACCGACGGCAAGACGATCTTCGTCTGCTTCCTGAAGGTCGACGGCCACACGATTCCCGCGCCGAATGTCGGCAACACGCGACCGGTGACGCCCGGTCGAGTCATCGTGGCGGCCTACTCCACCGAGGGTAAAAAGAAGTGGGAAAAGGACGTCGGGGAATTCATCAGTGCCCACGGTTTTTGCAGTTGCCCCGTGCTCTATGAAAACACGGTGATCATCAACGGGGACCATGACGGCAAGTCCTACATCGCCGCGTTGAATCAAGCGGACGGTAAGACCATCTGGAAGACGCCGCGACGTTACGGCATCCGCAGCTATGTCACGCCCATCATTCGCGACGTGGCCGGCAAAACGCAGATGGTGCTCTCCGGCAGCCAGAGCGTCACCAGTTTCAACCCGAAAGATGGCACCCGCTTGTGGTCGGTTGAAGGCCCGACGGAACAATACGTGGCGTCAATGGTGTTCGACGGCGAACGCTTCTTCATGGCTGCCGGTTTTCCCACGCACCACGTGATGGCGATTCGACCGGACGGCCAGGGCGACGTGACGAAATCGCACGTGGCGTGGCATGAAAAGGATCAAGTCCGCTGCTACGTGCCTTCGCCGGTACTGTGTGCCGGGAAGCTGTTCGTGGCCGACGACCGCGGCACCGCCAATTGTTTCGATGCGAAAACGGGCAATCGAGTTTGGCGAGATCGTCTCGGCCGCCATTTCAGTGCGTCGCTGGTGACGGCCGGTGGGTTGGTCTACGCCTTGGCCGACGACGGCGAAATGTTCGTGATCAAGCCGGGCGACGGTTTGAACATCGTGTCAAAAAACCAACTTGGCGAATTCTGTTACGCGTCTCCGGCGATCTCGAAGAACCAACTGTTTATTCGAGGAGAAGCGAATCTGTACTGCATTGGGGACGCGACGGTTTCATCGACACGTTGAGGCTTGCGGACGTCAATACTGGGGCGGGACGGAAGGGTCTGGCTTACGTCTTTCAGATTTGGCGGGCGGAGGACATTGGCTTC
>JAQBZS010000917.1 GCA_027622115.1 Planctomycetota bacterium
TGGCCGCGTAGAGCATAAACGAGCGCTTTGCGGTCCTGTATCGCGATTTGAGCTCTTCAATGTGCCATGTTTGATCGCGGGCAGAATCGCAGCCGCGGAAGTCGGAACGTCATCGTCAAACACGACCTGTTGGAATGCTTTCGCGAACGACGTTCAATTCACGGCGTGCCGATCGACTGGTAGCTGCATGCCGCGCGTGATTCCGCCGAAGCTTCATCGAAACCGGTGACCATCGCGTCGGTTTGCGGGGCTGTTTCCAGGATGCGTTTCAGCGTGCGATGCTGTTTCGCATTCAACTCGATCGCCAGTTGGCATCCGACTCGAAACCAAGCCCGCGAAGCCGATTCACTCCATTTCACCGTGCCCGTCAGATTGAAGCATGCATCGTGTTGACGAACCTCAATGAGCAATCGCTCGCCGACGGACAGCTCTTGATCCAGCATGAGTTGCACACCCGTGGGCGACGCCTGCATCAGTTGGCCGAACAGAATGTCGCCCGGCAATTCGGCCCTCATGAAGCGAATGTCGACTTGAGCGTCTTGTCGCGGCGTGTCTCGGCGGTCCAACTCGCGACGATCGGACGGCTTGCGCCGAGGCTGCGTATTTCGACGGTCTGACATGTTTGGCGATTACTCGTGGGATGAGGTTCTTGGTCGATGACGGACCCGCTCATCATTCGTACGTTGCCATTGCCAACGCGCCAAATCCCGAACGCGGACAATCGGCGGATTGGTCGCCCGTCGATCAGGTTTGCATCAATTGTATTCCGTTCCGGCATGTTGCACGTTAGGGAGTCGATTCCGACGGAGTGACTTTAATCGTGTGCTTGGGAGTCGGGTCCGTTTTACCCAAACGAATCTGCAACAAGCCTTCGCGCGATTCGGCGTGTACCGCATCCGGCTTGACGGCAACCGGGAGCGGGATGTCTCGAGAAAACTTGCCCGACTCGCGCTCGCCGATGTGAAGCTTGACATCATCCTGCAACGGCGTCGGCAGTTTGGAACCGGAAATCGTCAATGTGCTGCCCGCCAGTGAAATCTCGACCAAGTTCGGGTCGATGCCGGGGATCTCGGCCAACACCAACACGAATTCCGGCGTCTCCAGCACATCCACGACCGGCTCGAAAGACTCACCTCTGTGTGACAACGCATCAAAGGCTTGTTCGCCCTTGTTGACGGCGAACTCGACCAATCGGCCGGCTTCTCCGCGCAACTTTTGCATCGATTCCGAGAGAACTCCACCCGGTTTGATTTGAAACATGAAACACCCTTCTGAATGGTTGTGATCGAGCGGCGGCGATTGAAAGCCAGCGTTAATCGGCATTCACCGCGATGCGTCGTGGTTCCGTGCGCGGCGCTTTCGGCAACGTGACCTTCAAGACGCCGTTGCTCATGTTGGCCGTGATGCGGTTGTAATCGACTTCATCGCTGAGAATGAATGAGCGGACAAAATCACCTTCACGGTATTCCTGATGGAGCACGAGAGCTTCGTCCGGAAGTGAAGGCGTGATGCGGCCGAACAGCGTCAGCTTGTTGTCTTGCACTTCCAGTTCGAGCGTTTCGACCGAGACGCCCGGCAAATCCGCGTAGAGCACCAAGCCGTCTTCACACTCGTGAATGTCGATCGGCGGCGTAAACAACAACCGCTCGCGAGCCTCGGATGTCGGTTGCTCAAATTCTGAAGACGATTCGTCCGGAGGTTGCGCCGCCATCAAGGGCCTCCTTCCGAAACGGGAATCTGCCGCGGTGTCGTTGCGGGTGCCTTCGGCAAATGCACTTTGAGGACGCCGTCCTTCAATTCCGCAGTCATGTCTTCTTCTTGGACTCGATCCGGAAGGTTCATCGATCGCAGCCACGCTCCTTGAAAACGCTCTTGTCGCCGAAATCGCTCGGCCGACACGCCGTCGCTTTCTCGCGTGCCCTTGATGGTCAAGACCCCGTTGGCCACGGTCAGATCCAAGTCATCCACGGCGGTGCCGGGCAATTCCGCGGTGAGCAAATATTCGTCTTCCAATTCATAAAGGTTGACGTGGGGGAATCGACGCCCATGACGCATGTGCTGCAGCGTGAGATTGACTCCTCGCAGCAGGCGATCCATTTCGTGCTCGAGACTTTGAAATTGGTCCCAAGCGTGTCCCCATCGAAAGACTGGCATGCACTCCGTTCCGATTCATCAAGGCAATTGGTGCGATCCGCTTTATTCTTGCGCCGCTGCGAAGCACTGTCAAACTGGCTGAATTCGGGGAATTCAGTCGATAAGTTTGCGACTTGCCTGAAGAACGAAGAGGATGTCCAGAGACACGGAACCACAAACGTCATGATACTGCGAGAAACCAATGAAACTTCGAATGACGATCGTTGCCTTGGGGCTGACTGCGGTTTGGGCGATGAGCCAGGCAAGAAGCCAAGACGCGCCCAAACCCAAGCAAGTCGATTCGCGGAAACAGCTCTTGCGACAGCTCGACTCGCCAGTGTCCGTTGTTGGTCGACGCATGCCGATCCAAGAAGCCGTCGGACAGGTCGCCAAACAGGCGAAATTCAAAGTCGAGATCGACGGTAACGGATTCAAGTTCGAGGGCTACACCAAGAACATGTCTTGCAACCTCGAGATCAAGAATCAGTCTGCGCGATTGGCACTGGCCACGATCATTGCTCCTTTCAGCTCGTTGGTGATCGCGACGGATGCAAAGGGTGAATCACTGATTGTGACCTCAATTCGTGCCGCCGCCAAAAGGCAACTTGTGCAGGTCAAGCTTGTCCGTGCTCGCGAACGATGGAGCGATGTCATGCCGACAGCCTTTTTGGATCAATTGGTCAAGCAAACGATTTCGCGTCTTCAAGCAGACGTGGCGACCACAGCGGACTTTCAACGAAATTATCGCCGTGCCGAAGACGATGCCGCAGTCCTCGCTTTTGTGGCCCTGATCGTCGAAGACGTGCAACCCGAGTCGACTGCGTGGCGCAAGAACGCGAATACCGTGCGTGCAACCGCCATGGAGTTACATGCGACGGCATCCAAAAAAGGCCGCCCGGAATTTCCGCCGGCCGAAGCAGCCATCGCGAATCTGAAGCTGCTTGTCGCGGGAAAGCCCATCAAGAACCCACCAAAGGCCCTGCCCTTTGAATTGGACCCACTGCTTCCGCATCTCATGAAGCGAATGAATCAAGCGGAAAAGACCGTCAAGACGATTTCGTCGAGCACGGAGATTACCCCAAAGCAGTTGGAGTCCCTTCGCCACGAAGCCGCCTGGATGGCGACCGTCGCGAATGCGTTGCAGATGGAAGGTCACGGGCGGTCGGACGAAGACAGTTGGCTCGCGCATGCCAAGCAATTGGAAACCACGGCAACGCAATTGCAGATCGCCGTATCTCCAAGCGACCTTGCGGTCAAGATTGGTAAATCCTGTGCCGCGTGTCATCGCGAATATCGCTAATTATTGGCGTTACGTTCGCGATTCGCGGGATGTCCTTCACAACTTGTCCGTGGACGCCGGTCAAACGGACGTCGCGGCCACTTAGACATGAGCGGTTCTCCGGGGTCAGGTGTGGTTGTAGCTGGATTCGCCAGAATTCAGTCGCTTC
>JAQBZS010000918.1 GCA_027622115.1 Planctomycetota bacterium
GCCAACGGCGACAATCGACCTCCAAGCGGACGGCGATTTCCACCACGCTGGAGTAAACGATGCATCGACTCCCACGCGCTGCGACAGCCTTATTCATCGCGATCATTTCCACGTCGCCAACGGACGCGCAACTCCCGGAACCCGTGATCAATCGAGTCCTCCCTGCCGGCGGTCAGCGAGGCACGCACGTCGATGTTGTGATCGTCGGCAGCAACCTCACGCGTCTCAAAACACTCCGCGCGAGCCACCCTGGAATCACAGCCGAAGTCGTCGAAAAGAACCGCGTGCGGGTCAACATCGGTAATGACGTTTTACCGGGTTCCTACGACCTGCAAACCGTCTGCGAGAACGGTGTCAGTTCTCCGCGAACATTCGTCGTCGGCAACCGCACCGAAATCGGTGAATCCACCACAGCCAACGACGATGTTATGTCCGCCGTGGATGTCCCGCTCAACGTTGTCGTCAATGGCTCGATCGAACCTGGCGATCGCGACTGTTTCCGTTTCACGGCCAAAAAAGGTCGGCGAGTCCTCGTTGAATGCGCCGCCGAACGGATTGATTCGCACCTCCGAGCCGTTCTCGAAGTCTTTGATGAACGCGGTCGACGACTTGCCGTGAATCGAGGCTATTGGGGCATCGACCCACTGATCGATTTTCGCGTGCCGCACGATGGTCGGTTCGTCGTCCGAGTGTCCGATCTTATATTCTCGGGAAGTGCCGACCACTTCTATCGCTTGTCGATCAACACCCAACCGCGAGTCGCTTTCGCAATCCCCGCCGTGATTCAGCGTGGTCGGACGGCTCAGGTCACGCTGTTCGGTTGGAATCTCGGCGGCGAGTCCAAAACCACCACGCCTATGGACGACACGCTGAACGGTGGTTCGTTTGAGCGAATCAGCGTCGATATCTCGGCCCCGCTGCAACCGTCAGCGGTTCCTCTGCGACTGCGACCGACACAAGTTTCGGTGGATGGCTTCGCATACCACCATCCCGGCAGCAGTGAGCCGATCTTGATAGGACTCACCGAAGTTCCG
This sequence comes from Planctomycetota bacterium, assembly GCA_027622115.1. Lineage (GTDB taxonomy): Bacteria > Planctomycetota > Planctomycetia > Planctomycetales > Planctomycetaceae > JAQBZS01. The sequence continues at coordinate 1,035 of JAQBZS010000918.1, forward strand.
GTCGTGGGCGACGCAACCGGCAACCACACGGCGACATCAGCGACGCCGATCGAGTTTCCCTGTGAGTTGAGCGGGCAGCTTGCTGGCGGCGACGAACAGGACTGGTTTCGGATCGAGGCAAAGCGGGGCGAAGTGCTGTGGATCGAAGGTTTCGGCGAGCGAATCGGTTCGCCGCTGGATCTGGAAATCAGCGTGATGGACCAAGCCGGTCAACAAGAACTGGTCAGGTTCACCGACGAAATCCGCAATCTCGGTGGCCGTCGGTTTCCGACAAACCATGCTGATCCCGCAGGCCGCTGGGTCGCACCGCGTGACGGCAGTTACTTCATCGTCGTGCGGAATGCGACGTCCGGTTTGAAGGCGGATCCGAGGCGCGTCTATCGATTGAGTGTACTCCGCGAGATCCCAATATTTCATCTGGCCGTCGTGCCGCGAACGGACTCGCCGCAAGGCATCAACGTGCCACGCGGCGGGCGGACGGCCGTGGACGTGCTGGCAGTCCGACGACGAGGAATGACGGGCGAAATCCAAGTGCGGGCCAAGAATCTGCCGCCCGGCGTGACCTGCCCAAGTGTCTGGCTGGGAGCGAACATCGAGCGCGTGCCGCTCGTTTTCACCTCCGACCGAGATGCCAAGGATTTTGTCGGCCCGATTCAAATCGAAGGGATCGCTCCCAACGCGGAACACCGCATCGCGAGCGGGACAACCGTGGTCCACGGCGGTCGTCCGCAGGGCTGGAGCCGACTCACGGATGAAGTTTCGCTGGCGGTATCCGGAGACGCGCCGATCCGATTGCTCGCCAACGGAAATGAGCCACGAGACCATCATCTTTTCGGCAAGCTCACCGTCCGACATTCGCCCGGCAGCATTGTCGATGTGGCCGTGCAACTCGATCGAGTCGATGCAAACCATCAAGCTCCGGTCAAACTCGGCGGCGTCGGAATGCCGGCGAGCGTCCGCAACCAAACCGTGACCCTCCCGCCCGGTCGGGAACAGGGAACGATCAGCTTTTATTTACCGCCAACAATGGCCGTGGGCAGATTCACGTTTGCCGTCGAGGCGCAAACCACGGCTCCGTGGCCGGTTGGAGTGGCAGTCGCTCGGCAAAAGCCTCGATCATTCACGGCCGTCAGTAATCCCGTGACGATCGACGTGCAACCGGCAGCGTTCGTCGTGGAGATCGATCGTGACGCGCCTCGCAGAATTCGCCGCGGCGAGACCCTGCAAATCAAGTACACCGCCAAGCGGATCAACGGCTTCATCGGCAAAATGCACACGGAATTGTACGCAGCCGGCCCCGTGATCGGCTTGCGAGGCCGCGGCGTGACGTTTGTCGGACAGACCGAGTCCGGCAATATCCAGATCATCGCGAATGAGGACGCACCCCTGGGTCGGCAGTCGTTCTTGCGTTTTTACGCCGTGGGCGTCGTCGAGGACCAAGCCGTGTATCACGGCAGTGCGGTCTTGAATCTTGAGATTGTGGAGTAGAACTCTCCATTGGCCGGTTCAGCGTAAGAGCGCGGCGATTTTCGAGTCTTGCAAGATTCCGCGAAGGAATCCCAAAACGACGTCATTGCGACCCGGCAAGTTTGTATCCGTCATTACTTCGCGTATACGTTGATTGACTAAGGACATCATTTCTTCCGCCAACATGTCGACTTCTTGCTCGTCGACATTTGCCCCTGCTAGAACTTGTGCAAGGGATCCTTTCAGTGAGTCACCTTCATTCATTGCCGTCAATGCGCGTCCCTGTATCAAAGTCACGAGTCGCACGTCCTCACTCACCTCTGCCGCTCGCAACTCCAGTTTCTTTTTTCGCGGCACAATACTCTTCCGGCGAATGTGCTCAAAGATCTCCTCAGGCGACATGGCACCGAGTTGGCCATTCTCTCTTAGCTCAGCCAATCCATCCTTGATTTGGTCGTCCGAAACTGTATGGAGCGTTTCGTCCAACACTCGCTTGGCCCCATGCTTGGCTCGATTGTCCCGATATACCTGATCCCATTCGGTTGTTCCCACTCGACTGTACATATTCCCGATGAGCCAGCCGAGCTTTGCCTGAAATGAATCCTCGAGCTGAGCGACTTTGACTCAAGCAGCATGTCGTAGTGCTGGGCTCGCAGCGTGACGGACAAGGCCAATACGACACAGCAGGGGCGGTGAATACCAAGGCCTTGATCGTCATGCAAATAAAAATAGCCGGGCTCGTTGTTGTCGAATAACCGTTGCAGAAACATGGAGAGCGTATTGCGTTCCCTGTGACTGATGACTTTTACTTGCCGCTGCCATTCCTTTTGACTCTTGGCAGCCTCGCGCATCAGTGTTTCTTCCAACGACCGCGCCGCAGCGATCGCAATGTACGAAGTTTTCGGTGGATTACCGCCGCGGCGGCGCACAAGGTCGCATGTCTGGGTGAGAACGACAAAAAACTTGTATTCCGGGTGTTCGGCGTAATGCGGATGATACTGATTCAGAAGTTCAACGAGCGCTGGAGTGCGCTGAAGAACATCTCCTTGTGCAAGTTGCGTCTTGTCAGGGTC
>JAQBZS010000919.1 GCA_027622115.1 Planctomycetota bacterium
AAGGCGGTTAGGCCCGAAGGGCCGACACAATCAATCCAACACATACTCTGGGTCATATTCCACTTCATGTTGGCGTGGTCGAGCATGGGAAGTTCGGTAGTAGTAGCAGTCAGTCATTGCTCCACTGACACAGGGTCAGTGGTGGACGGCATCACCTCTGTTGTCTTCTGTTCAAAATGCGCGCAAGAAAACCACAAATCTCAGAGTTGTAGTACGAGCCGCCGTCCTAGCGTGTTGAAAATCTCGGGTTGACACCAGTTCAAGCAGGTTTTGAACTCGGAGAGGGGGAAGGGGTCGGGTAATTCAAAGTTCAATGCTCGCGGCGAAAGTCGTCCTTTGTTCTACCGCTTTGACCCGCAAGCATTGAACTTTGACCCACCCGACCCTAGCCACCCCTTCTGTTCAAAATGCGCGCAAGGCCCCGATCGGGGCGAAAACTCGGAACGGGTCTCGCACCATGAATTGTAAAGCCTCATCGGGGTTTGAATCGCCATTGGCGTCATGTCCCAGGGTGCGCTGCGCGACCCTGGACTTTGTTGTGCAACATCTTCGGCGTAAGGAATTCATCCGTCATGTCGCGGTGTTGCTGTTGTTATTTGGCAACTCATCGTGGGTCCGCGCGGAACACGATGCTCACAAGACGGCGACACTCGTCGTCCGCCATTCGTTCGAGCCGTCCGAAGACCGAGACTTTGACGGCTTTCCGGATGACTGGACGCGACGTAAAGGTAAAGGATTTCCTAACTATGTGGACCTTGGCATTGATTACGAACGTGGCGTGCTGCCCGAGTCTTCCCACTTTACGGCTCCACAACAGTTGGCTGCGATCTTAGGGAGTAGTCTGTCCGGCGGGCTCGGAGCGTCCATCGCCGAAGCCATGCCCGCCGCCGATGCGGAAAGCACAATCGACGTCGGTCGCGGCAGCCTGTTGTGCGTCGTCAACGGTGGAAACGCAGCCGCATATTCGCCGGTCACTCGCGTCAACAATCTATACGCCTACGTCTTTCGAGGTCGGATCCGTACGCAACGACTCAAGCACAATGTCGCCATCATTTCGGTGTCGTTCCTGGACCACAAACGTCATCGCGTGCAGCGATTCCTGACTCGCCCGGTTTCCGGAACTCACGATGCATGGGTTGAAGTACGTCTCGGTCCCGTCACGCCACATGTCAATGCACGCTATGTCGTGATCGGCTGCCATGTGGTGCAGGGCGAAAACAAGGACATCAGTGGTCGTGTGTGGTTTGACGACTTGTGGCTGGGACGTTCACCGCAACTCGACCTCCATAGCAATTTCCAAACGCACTTTCAGGACAAGTCGGCCCCCATCCAAGTCGTGTCGACCGTGAGCGGGCTCGACGAACAACGCACCTACGAACTTCGCATGGTCTTGCTCGACAGTTTTGGCAAGTCGATGGCCGAACAAAGCTGGATGTTGGACGACGACAGCGGAGCCCAACAGCCGATTGGACACGTTCCACCCAACATCGACTTGCCCGACCCAAAAACTCTTGAACCGATGGGCCAGGATCCTCCACAGAAAAACTCAACGTCGGCCGAGACGGGCGACTCCAACTTGCCGCCCAATCCCGCTGCCGTCGACCGGCGTCGCGAAGTACGCTGGACGCTCCCACAACAGCCATACGGCTTCTATCAAGTCGAGGCCTCGCTCATCCGAGACAAGCAGGTGACGTCGGTACGCCGCACGACTTTTGCCGTCATGGACCTCGTGAAAAACCGATCGGTCGGCGAATTCGGCTGGACGGTGGCTCGCCCGCCCGACGTGCTCTCCGAAGATGAGCTTGCGGAAGTCGCGGCTCAATCGGGCATCAACTGGTTGAAGTTTCCGCTGTGGCGAACGATTGACGCCGATGCCAATCCAAACTCGACCGAAGTCCTACATCTGTTTGAACGCTTGGCTCGACGTCACATCCTGCCGGTGGGTTTGCTGAACCATCCCCCGGACTCCATTCGCGGGAAGTTTGCCAAGAATTGGACCGGCGTTGGTGAAGTGTTCGCGTTGGATGCCCCGTTCTGGCGAGCCTCGTTGGAACCGGTCGTTGCCCGTTATGCGTCCTTTGTGCAGCACTGGCAATTGGGCGGCGAATCCGACCCGTCGTTTCTGGGCATGACGGGACTCGCCGAGCACACCGATGTCATCAAGAAGGAATTCGACCGCATTGGTCGCAACACAAAGCTGGGCCTGCATTGGAGCTGGGATTCAGAAATTCCGTCGGCGACCGCACTGCCGAATACGTTTCTGTCGATCAGCAAAGACGCTCCGCTGACGTTTGATGAAATGATCAAGAAGCTCGAACAGTCCAAGGACTCCGGTCAAAAGCGGTGGGTGCTGTTGAAGCCGCTGGCCGCTCGAAATTTTTCGGTCGAAGTCCGCGGCGCGGATTTAGTGAAGCGGATGGTGGCGGCAAAAATCGGAGGGGCCGAGGCCATCTTTGCATTCGACGTCTTCGATCCGGAATTCGGATTGCTGACAAACGCCGGCTCGCCGACGCCGCTGTTCTTGCCGTGGCGAACGACGGCCGTCGCACTTCAGGACGCAATGTTTCTGGGATCGTTCGTTATGCAAAACGGCTCGAAGAACTTCGCCTTTGCTCGCGACGGCAAGGTTTCCGTCGTGCTGTGGAATGACCAAGCAACGCGAGAAGAATTCTTCTTCGGCAGCGACACGCAAATGATCGACATCTGGGGCAACCGGCGAAAAGTCCAACTCAATAGTGACGGTCGACAAGTGCTCGACGTCGGACCGGTGCCGTTGATCCTGCGGAATTGCGACGAAGCCGTGGCACGCGTTCGACTCAGCATCAAGTTCGAACGCGGCAAAGTCCCTAGCGAATTCGGAGCCCACAACGAAACGATCTTGGGTCAGAATCACTTTCTGCAAGGTGTGAACGGCGAAGTTTCGATCACCATCCCGGACACCAGCGGAGATTGGACCGTCGAACCGAATCGCTGGAAAATCCAGCTCGCCCGAGGCGAAGCCTTCAAGCTGCCGATGCAACTGAAGCTGCCGCCGAACGCGAGTCTCGGCAAGACGCTGACGTGGATCGACTTCAAACTCGACGCCGAACGGCAATACCGTTTCCGAGTCTACCGACCGTACCAAGTCGGTTTGGGTGACGTGATGATGGAGATCCTCGATTCCCGCGAGCCCGACGGCACGTTGAAGCTCGAACAGATCATCACCAACAACATCCAACCCGCAACCTTGCTGAATTTTCGCTGCAGCTTGTTCATTCCGGGCGAAAAGCGGCGAATGCAATTGGTGACGAAACTCGGACCCGGCCAGGATCACAAGTTCTATTATCTCAGGAACGCGGACAGCCTTCGCGGCAAGCAATTGTGGCTACGGGCGGAAGAAATCGCCGGTCGACGCGTGCTCAATTTCCGCTGGACGATCGGCCGAGATTGGGACCAAGCGCAGGACGACAAGACGAAACCGAAAGCGAAAAGTGCGCAGCGCATGTTCCTGGGGAATCGACGGCGTGCATAAGGCGAGTTTGTCACTTTCCGGGGTCAGGCTTACGTCTTTCAGATTTGGCGGCGTT
>JAQBZS010000920.1 GCA_027622115.1 Planctomycetota bacterium
CGGAAGATCCAGAATTATGCGCGCAAACGTGTGAGAAGTTACGACGGAAGAGTCTAACGCTTTGAGCCGCGAGCATTGAACTGGCCATCGAGTCTTGCTCGAAGCGGTTTCGGGGGAAACGCATTTTCGTGACCATTCGTGCGTTCGAGGATTGACTATTTCCGGCACTTCGAGCTAATGCGGATTGCGCGATAATGCGTATTGAACGACTCAAACGAATGACATGCTCCATTCTTGACACGAGTCTCCCATGAACTCGAATTCTTTCAATCAACGCTGTTTGGCTCGAATTGTCTTCATGGTGACGGTTTTATCGACGGCGATCGGGATTGCCGCCGACGATCCGCTCGCCGGTGCACGCGAGCATTTTCAGAAGGGACGCTACGACGCGGCTCGCGAGGCCTTCAAAGCTGCCGCGACCGACAAGACGCTCGCGGACCAAGCGGCCATCAGCATCAGTCGCGTCGAAGTCTCGGTCGGAAACTGGGAGGCCGCGGCCAAAACACTGCAAGACGCACTTGGCAACGCCGAGTCCGCCGACTTGTTGGCCGAGTTGGCTCGCGTGCAAGTCTTGCGAGGCGATCATCAGGCGGCGGAGCGGAATGCCAAGAAAGCCATTGCCGCCGACGCGAAACAGCCGGTCGCTCGAATGGCCTTGGCCGATGTGCTTGCCGAAACCGGTCGCATTGACGAGGCACTCGCGGCCTATCGCTGGTTCGTCCGTTATTACAACGACGTGCAGCCGACTCAGGCCGAGCAGTTGTTGTTGGTCGCGGAAGGTGCGGGTCAATACGCGAGATGGAAAAGCGTCTCGCAAATCTTCAACTTCATCGTGAACACGCTCTGTCCGGATGCCTTGAAAGCTGACAAAACCAGTTGGCAGTCCTATCACCTGTCCGGGTCGTTGCTGCTGGAGAAGTACAACCGAGCCCAAGCGTTACCCGAATTCCGCAGTGCGTTGGCGATTAATCCGCACGCCGCAGAAATCCACATCGCTTTGGGCAAGGCCGCATTCCAACGCCATGAACTCGACGACGCGGACAAGCACGTCGCGCGAGCGCTCGAAACCAATCCTCGGCACGTCGATGGACTTCAGTTGCGGGCCGACTTGCTGATGGCTCGCGGAAAACTCAGCGACGCCGTGGACGTGTGCGACAAAGCGTTGGCGATCAATCCGCACGATCAAGGTACTCTCGCTCGCAAGGCGGCCATCTTCTTGATTCAAGATGGCGTGCCCGAGCCGAAAGAGATCGATCAATTACTCGACACTCTGTTCGAACCCAACAGTGACTTGGGCGAAAATGCCGGACGATTCGATGCCATCTGCCATGCATTGACGCGTCGCAATCCTCGACCGGGATATTTTTTGACCTTCGTGGGTCAGGCATTGGAAAGTCAGCGGCGTTTCGGAGCCGCAGAACGATTCTATCTGAGAACCATCAAAGTCATGCCGCAACTTTCGCAGCCCAAGACCGCGTTGGGCATGCTCTACATGCGGGTCGGCAAGACCGAACAAGCTCGCAAGTTGCTGGATCAGGCATTCAAGGCCGATCCCTATCACGTTCGCGTCAGCAACATGCGGAAGGTGCTCAAGGTGTTGGAAGGTTACGACACCATCCAGACGGAGCATTTCATCGTTCACGTCGATACCAAGCTGGACCGCGTGTTGGGCGAGTACATGGCGGAGTATCTCGAAGAGGTCTACCCGCAATTGGTTCAGCATTTCGGCTACGAACCCGCACAGCGAACACACTTCGAGATCTACAACAATGCCAAGGGACTCTCGGCGCATCAGTGGTTCAGTGCCCGCATGGTGGGCTTGCCGTGGATTCAAACGATCGGCGCGTCGACCGGTGTGATCGTGGCGTTGGCGTCTCCTACGGCAAAAGACCAACCCTTCAATTGGGCTCGCGTGGTCAAGCACGAATTCACGCACGTGATCACGTTGCAGCAGACTAAGTTCAATATCCCGCATTGGTTTACCGAAGCGCTCGCCGTCACCGCCGAAGGATATCCTCGACCCAGCAACTGGGACGACTTGCTCAAGGAACGCGTGCCGGCGGGCAAAGTCTGGTCGTTGGACGAACTGAACGACATCTTTCGACGACCGGAATCGCCCGCGGACTGGCAGTTCGCATACTGCCAAAGTCGGCTCTATGCCCAATATATGATCGAGACCTACGGAGCGGACACGATCAGCAAGCTGCTCGCTGCGTATCGCAAGAACGTCCCGACGCTGAAAGCCATTCCTCAAGTCTTCCAGGTGGATGTCGAGACTTTTGAGAAGGGCTATCACGATTTCTTAAACAAGATCGTGGGCGAAATCACCGGCGGCGACGCGAAGCTTGGCAAGCCGTTGGAAGAACTCGCGAAGGCGTACGCAGACAACAAAGGAGATCTCGACAACGCGGCCGCCTATGCCTGGGCACTCTTCAACAAGGGCCAACGTGCCGAGGCTCGCGACATCGCAACCTCGGTGCTGACCAAGGACGCTTCGAACCCGGTGGCCGCAGTGGTAGTGGCGTCGCTGGAGTTGCTGGCCGAGGACGTGCCGGGAGCCGTCAAGATCCTCGAAGCGGCATACAACAAAGACAAGCCGCATCTGCTGCTGGTGAAGACGTTGATGTCGCTGCGATTGAAACAGGAGAACTTCGTCCAGGCCGCGAAACTTGCCGAGGCCGGTTTGAAGTCCGCTCCGCATGATCGGGACTTCTTGCGAGGCCGGATCGGTGCGTTGATTGAACTCGACCAAAACGACCCGGCACCGCTGATCAAGGCATTGACGGCCTTGTCCGAAACCGATGCGGACAATGCCGCGGCCAGAAAACGGCTCACGCAACTGCATCTGGCGGCGAAGGATTTCGAATTGGCTGCCAAGTACGCGAAACTGGCAATGCATATCGACGTGTTGGATGCCGAAATGCACGATTTGCTAGGCATGTCCTATTCCGGCCTCAAGAAGATTGACAAAGCGATTCGAGAATTCGAAGTGGCGATCACCTTGAAACCGGGCGACGATACGCTGGAGTTTCATCTGGCCGAGGCGTTCGTCACCGCGAAGATGAAGGATAAAGCCCGCGAAATCGCGAAACGTATTCTCGCCCGAAACCCCGAACATGCTCCGGCGAAAGCCTTGCTCGACGGTCTTATGCTCAAATGATGGTTTTGCGAATTCGCCGCTGTCAGTGGATGCTCGTCGACGAATCTTGCGAAATACGCTATTAATCCCGCGAAGCTGGACGCTGCGGAATGGAAAGTATTCCGTTTGCGAATTGCCGGTGAAACAAAATACTCTGCACGCGTGCAGCGAACAGATTCCGTTCGAATCGCCGATTGAATTCACCAGGGACGAAACCGAACAGATGGCAACGACGATCAAAGCGGGCACACCCGTGCGAATCCGTGCTGGAATCACGGCCCCCGACTTGCCGGATTTTTCCATCGGCGGCTGGACCGGTACGGTGGCGGAAGTCAAAGGCCGCGGCGAGAAGCAGCGGTTCTTCGTGCAATGGGACGAGGGAACGCTGGCGAAGATGTCACCCGAGTACTTGCAAGAGTGCGAGGAC
>JAQBZS010000921.1 GCA_027622115.1 Planctomycetota bacterium
TCGAACACGGGATCATCCGCGCTGGCCGGTCCATGCAGAGCATGGACCGTAGCTGCCAAAAAATGCGGTCGCCACTGTTCGCTTACGTAGCCGGTGTCCTCGAAAGCGGCGGCGGGAAACTTGATATCGTGGGCATTCCAAGTCGATTTTCGACCGGCGAGTTCGCAGGCCGCACGAATGAACGCTGGCCGATTGCCGGGTTCTGAAAGCAGTGCGAACGCCATTCGGCAGGCCTTTTCATCCTGATCGCGGCCCGTTGCATCACCTTCCCAACTTTCCTTTTTTGCGGGCAGCATTCGAAAGATCGCCTCCACCGCATCCGGACTCTTGGCCGGAATATCATCGCCTGCGAGATCGCGAATCCGGATGTCCCTAAGGTCTCCGTTCTCCAACGCGAGCCGTGTCATTTGGTCAGAGACTCGCGACACCGCCTGTAGCAGGAAAAGGAGTCGCGTTTCCTGATCCAGCATGGTTCGGAACGCGTAGTGCAACGCGTTACTGGACGTTACGGCGTGGACTGGCCAACCGCGACTGCGTGTCTTGTTGCGGAGCAGTAGCTCAGCCGCTGACAAATGAACGGCATCCCATACAGACCCGGCTTTGACCCTGTCGCCGAGCAGTTGTTCACACACCAGATCGGCCGCGGCGTTGGTCCGCGCATTGCGGATCTCATCTTGGAGTTCCAGCACGGCCGTTGGGTCAGACTTTTCACTGGACCAATCTGCCGGCAGCTTTCCTAGCGTTGCACTAACACGCTCGACGCAACTGTTGAACGTGTTATCCATGCCACGCACACCACGTCCCACGACATAACGCAGCGGGATCTCAGCGTGTTCCCACCCGACAACATCGAGCGTTCGCCATGCGTGCGCACATGCGATGGCTTTGTGCCCCAGATCGTCACTGTCGCGCGAGGCATACTTCCAGAATAGTTCAATCGTCTGCCGCGCACCGATGGACCGCGATAGAGCAACTGCAGCGCGCTCCGCCACCGGCTGATCCTGAGCCTGAAAAGCATCCCGAAGAATCCCGAGTGCCTTATCGGGTGAAGGGAGTGGTCCTTCCAGCGGCGAGGCATACCAATGCTTGATGACGTCGCGATGGTTGTCGATGCGGCGCGCAAGGGAATCGAGCGCCCAGAACAGGGGCATCGGGCTTTCTTGAATCGGCAGTTCGCTGCTGATGCGGAACGCGGAGTACATCATGGCGATTTCATGCACACCACCAAAGCGGATCGCTGCGTGGAACAAGCCCGCGAGAAACTGTCGAGACGACAAGCCTCGTCGAACTTCCGCACCGATCACTTCGATGGACTTCTCTCGTCGCGTCTCAAAGATCAACTCGACAAGCGATTCAAGGTCGTTCCGGTTGATCGAGCGTTCATCAGCCCGACAACTAGACGGTGACAGGAACCCCGGCGCTACAACCGCCAGTGACGCCGAACCTAGAAAGCTTCTGCGCGCGATTCGTTCAGACATTTGGCTTCTCCGGCATCAACTAAGGTTGGCGAACTCCAATCGCCTTGGAGTTGGATCGACGGACTCATTCTACACTTTGATGACATTTGTTATACACAACGCCCAGAAATTCAATTCGCTAATTCGCGACGGGGTGGCGTTTTACCTGCACGGCTTGAATGCGGTCCATCTGCCCGAATTCGGTTGGCCCGGTATTGATCTCTCGAATTCAGTAGCATGTGGAACTCAACGCAAGGCAGCTAACCAAGAAAGGTCACTGATGCAGCATTCCGAATACATGGCGATGATGCAGGGGGACGACGGGGCGCTCGGCAACGCCGAGTTGGTTGCCGCCTACGAGCAGGGGGTCGACGACCTGCGATCTGCCGTGGCGGGCATGACCCCGGAGCAGGTGCTCGCCCGGCCCGTCCCCGGCAAGTGGAGCACCGTGGAGTGTGTCGGCCACATCGCCGACACCGAGATCTTCTTCACCGACCGGATTGTGCGGACGATAGCGATGGACCGCCCGCTGCTGATGAGTCCGGACGAGAAGCTCTACATCGAGCGGCTCGACTATCAAGGGTTCGACCTCGACGAACAACTGGCCCTGTTCACGGCACTGCGGCGGCACGCCGCCCGCATCCTGCGTGCGCAGCCGCCCGAGGCATGGTCCCGCACCGCCGTCCACAGCGAGTCGGGCCTGCTCACCCTGCGGCAACTGGTGTTGCAGGCCGTGCGGCACCTGCGGCACCACCTGCCGTTCCTCGCCGAGAAGCGGGCAGCGTTGGAGGCGGGCCAGCCGTGAGCATGACACCCGGTGCCACAGCATGTGATAACTACTGAGTGGTACACCCCCGCGGAGTCGTTAAATGGATAAGAGCCGATTCTCCTCGATCGCTCATGGCCGCCGTCCTGTCTGGAATCCGATCGCCGCCAGCCACTTGCAAGAATATGTGTCGCACTTCGCGCTTCCTGACAATAGCGCAGTGTTAGATATCGGCTGCGGTCGTGGGCATGTGCTCAATCTCGTCCTTTCGCAATACCAAGTGCGAGGTCTCGGAGTCGATCCTTCGACTTGCGCCATCGCTGAAGCCGCACGTGACATGGCGACTTTCGTCGCAGCAGGGCGGTTGGTTCTCGTCGAGCGAGCATTCGACGTCCGTGACTACGACGCGGCGACATTTGGTCTCATCGTTTGTATTGGTTCGACGCATGCAGTCGGGAATTATCGCGAAACGCTGAGAGTCGCTAAGCGGCTGTTGAGCCCGAACGGTTTGCTGCTTGTGGGTGAAGGCTATTGGAAACGCATCCCTTCCGCCGACTACCTCGCCTTTCTGAAAATGTCGTTCGAGGAGCATTCGACCCACCAAGTCACTCACTCAATCAATCGGTATCGACGAAGGCTTTGATCTAGTGAGCTGTTCCGAATGCAGTCAATCCGAGTGGGACGACTACGAGGATCAATACGCGCAAAACGTCGAAGAGTTTGTCCGTGCGAACGAACACGACCCAGACGCCGAGGCCATGTTGCAGCGCATACGTCCTTGGCGTGACGCCTACCTGCGCTGGGGTCGGGATACGCTCGGTTTTGGCCTTTACCTGTTCCGCGCTCGATCGGGCTAGAACTCCGACAGAGAGCTATGGCCGACAGTCCGGTTCGGCAATTCGTTGAGGTGGAATTACCGCTGGATTCGTTTGAGATTCTCGGAGGAAGTAGGTTGGAGGACGTGCGACTCACCAGCTTGCTCACAAGCCCAGCTGTGCGTCACGACATTCGGGACTGTTCTGCGCGAGTTCTCGCCACCAGCAACGAGCATAGTGCTCAATGCGGTTCGCACCGCCGCTGTTAATCTCCGGGTCCTAAAGTTCGAACAGGGTTCCTTTCGGTTTGGACACCGAAAGGGTCTCGGAATCAGCAAGTCATTGCCTAAGAAGCACTTACGCCGCCAAAAAAAGAGGGAGCAAAAGGGGACACTCTGGACATTCTACTTTTCCTGTTTCTTTGGCCTGCCTCGAGGTCGAAGCGAGGATTGAAGGCCGAGGATCGCAGCGGTTTTTGTCTGCCAGTGAGTATCACCCAGTGGAGTGCCGCGAGCAAGGCT
>JAQBZS010000922.1 GCA_027622115.1 Planctomycetota bacterium
CACCCCTTGCACGAAACCAGCGCCAAAGAATTCGTCAGTCAAGAGCGAGTTTTCAACACCCTATCGCCAATCTCACGGAGCCGATTGATGAAGTCCCTTTTCGCATTGCTGATTGCCATGTCACTGATCTCGACCACGGTCTTCGCCGACCCGCTGACGTATGCAGGAAAAGTCGGAGCCGGTCAGGGCAAGCACATTGTCTTCATCGCCAGCGATCACGAGTACCGCTCGGAAGAAACCCTGCCGGCTTTGGCACGCATCTTGGCGAAGTTTCATGGCTTCAAATGTACGGTCTTGTTCGGCGTGGACGACAAGGGCGTCATCAAACCGGGGCACTCGAACGTCCCCGGCCTGGAAGCTTTGGAATCTGCGGACCTGATGGTCATCTTCACGCGGTTTCAGAATTGGCCGGACGAACAAATGGAGCATTTCGTGAAGTATCTGCACCGGGGCGGGCCGATTGTCGGCTTGCGGACCGCGACGCACGGGTTTCAGATTCCGAAAGATCGCAAATTCGCGAAATACACCAACGGATTCGCGGGCAGCGACTACAAAGATGGTTTTGGAAGGCAAGTGCTGGGCGAGAAGTGGGCCGGACACTACGGCGGCAATCATCGATCCAGCACTCGGCTGGACATTGTGCCCGAACAGGCCCAGCACCCAATCTTGCGCGGAGTGAAGGAGATGTGGGTACAATGCGGCGGCTATTTCGCGAACCCTCTCCAGCCAAGCAACGTGTTGGTCATGGCACAACCCTTGGTGGGGATGACGGCGGATGCTGACGCGGATCCGAAGTTCAAACCCGTGCCCGGTGCTTGGACTCGCAATTATGAATCCGCGTCCGGAAAGAGCGGCCGAGTTTTCACCAGTACCTATGGAGCCTCGAACGACATCGAGAATGAAGGCTATCGACGACTGCTCATCAACGGCTGTTTCTGGGCGGTCGGTCTTGAAGAGTCGATCAATCCGGACGCCGAGGTGAGCTTTGTAGGCCAATACAACGCCACGTGGCGACGTGGTCGCGGGCGGCGGAAATCGGGTCTGAAGCCGCAAGATCTCGCCGGATTCGAATCACCGATCGTGCCGTTGCAGTAACTGAAAGAAGTCTCATGCCTGTCGGCGGATGAAGCGTCGGCCTTTGAGTTCGAATCGTGGCAGGCTGCCGGATTCCACGATCGAAACCTCGGCGTTGAAATTCAGTCGGTCTTTGATGCGGTTGCCGATGTCACCGACGAGTTGATCAATCTCGGCTTGACTGCACCCGGGAGTTGGTTCCACCGACAGCCGCACGTGCTGCATGGCGCGTTCGGTCAGCAGCTCAATGCGGTATTCGGCGACGGCGTCGAATTCGCGAACCACGGCTTCGATGCTGGACGGAAACACGTTATTGCCGCGGACCGTAAACATGTCGTCCGCGCGACCCAGAATTCCGCCATCCAACCGCAGCAAGTCGAGTCCCGTGTTCGTCGATGATGTGGCTGCTCGAACAAGATCGCCGGTGCGATAGCGAATCAGCGGGCAGCCGACCCGCCCGAGATTCGTGATCAACAACTCGCCCTCGTCGCCCAACGGCAGCGGCTCCAAGGTTTGCGGGTCCACGATTTCCGCAATGCATTCGCCTTCGAGCATCAGCAGTTCCCGCGGGCGTGATTCGCATTCCACTGCCAGCGAACCGATCTCGGTCATGCCCCAATGATCGAACACACGCGCCCCCCACGCGGACTCGATGCGATCGCGAATCGATGGAATACCACCGCCCGGTTCACCCGCCACAATGAGTGCTCGCACGGACCCACCGGCCAGATCGATCCCTTCTTCAGCGGCAACTTCGGCCAAACGCATGGCATAGGTGGGCGTGCAACCAAGCACCGTGGCCTCGTTCGTCAGAATCATTTGCAGCCGAGCCTGACTGCTCATGCCGCCGCCGGGAATGGCGAGATTGCCCAAGCGACAGGCGCCTTCGAACGCCGCCCAAAATCCGATAAACGGCCCAAACGAAAACGGAAAGAAGCAACGGTCGTCAGGCGTCAGACCCACCAATCGGTAAATCTGAGCCCAACACTCCATAAACCAATCCCAGCTCTCCGGCGTGTCGAGGCATCGCAACGGCGCGCCCGTTGTGCCCGATGTCTGGTGCAAGCGCGAGTAGCGGTCGATCGGAAACGTGAGATTACTGCCGTATGGCGCATGCGCTGTGTGATCGGCGACGATTTCGGACTTGGTGGTCACGGGCAGTCGCGACAGATCGTCGATGCCGCGAATGCTGGCCACATCCACGCCGGCTGCCGCGTATTTTCGCGTCCAAAATGGATTGGCAGGCACGAGGCGGCACAGCATTTCCGTTAAGCGGCGATTCTGCCGGTCTGTGATTTCCGTTCGCGAAAGTCGCTCGGGTTGAATGCCGGAATTCTCCATTTGCGTCCTCGTCGTGCTGTTTCCCGGCGGATTATGCCGGAAGTCGGTCGAGTTGTCTCGTAAGCACAAGCTCTCAAGTCTGCTCCATCGGTGCGACGATCATACTCGTGACTTCCGCGTTCGGTTGGCGGCGAGCGTGCGTCTTCTTCGCCCGCCAGGAAGAGCATTCGAGCATCTGGGGATTCCATGACAGCGAACGGGAAACAGGATGATTTTCGCATCGGATTTCTCGCAACCGTCGAACTTCCAAAGCTCGGATTCGTCGGCGGCATGCTGGTGACGAACCATCTTGGTCGGCCGTTGGAGTTTCAATGCACAACTCCGGTGAAGCCGAATCGGTCCCAGGAAATCCTCTACGGTCCCACGCTGCGCCCGTTTGTGTTGAGTGAACTGATCGGAAAAACGCTGTTCGAACGAACCAGCGTGAAGCCGCACGCGGTGTTCGTCGAGAGCCCAGATGCGCTGGATTTGCGAGAACACATCTCGGTCCCGGTCGCGCTGTGCGAGTCCAGTCGTGCGGGAACCGCGTCCGAGGCTCCGGATTCATCCGTGCCGCTTGATTCGGATTCCGCTTCAAAACCGCAAGCGACTCAATCGAAGATAAGAATCGGCCAACAAACGTTGAGATTCCATCACGCCCACGCGGACGATTCCACCACGATCGAGCGGCACAAGACCGGAGTCCCAGACACGGCCGATTTTTGCGAGCCGTTCGAGCGCGTCCGCGAGGCGCTCAATGAGACGCTACAGGCTGCGAATCGGCCTTAGGCAATGGCCCGTGTAGCGACGACTGGCACCCATCTCTCCGGTCTCAACATTCCTACCGGTCGGTTCGAACCGGGCTCTACCCAACAGCACCGTTCCGCGCTGGATTGATACAGCTGCGGCACGAACCAGTCGCGCAGCTCGACCTGCGGCGCATCGGCCGTGATGCGGATGCGGCGAGCGGGTGTCGCTTAGACGTGATTGCGCGCCGCCGGCAACGCGTCGCCGATGGCACAGCACGCCGCCATCGATTCGGAAAAGCCGCCCGTCAGAATGCGTGTCATGTCCACGTGGACCGCGTGCCCGATTGGCTTACGGCTTTCAGATTTGGCGGTTTGACATTCTTGATGAAGCCAAAGTCCACTGCCCGCCAAATCT
>JAQBZS010000923.1 GCA_027622115.1 Planctomycetota bacterium
GATTGGCGGACAACAAAACTCATGCCGCTTGCTCGCCATGAAAAATTGCCAGACCCACCAAGGTGTTGGGCCTCGCATCGCCTTGATGTTCGGAAAGATGCAATTGGACGTTGCCGCGTTTAAGGAATAAATAAAGTGGCAATCCCGGTGCGAAGCGGTGTTCGCCATCGATCTCGAAGCCAAGCCGCTCATACCATTTTGCGGTTTCGTAGCCATGCTTGACACGGAAAATGGGGACAATTTCTTCTGGCATGATCGGTTGTTTCCTCGAAGTCGTTGTTCTTGAACGCAATAGCACGGCACATCGCCAATGGCGTCGGTGCCGGTTGATCAAGCGGCTCAATCATTTCGATGCCTGAAACGTGAATAGCTCGGCGTTCTTGAGATAATACTCCAAACGGATCACTTGGCCCTTCAGTGTGTCGAGGGAGCCCCTTTCCCATGTGACTTCGTGCGACACTTGATCGCCGCTGAATGTGTGGCAGTCATCATAGTTCAGTCCCGCCAGCGGCTCGCGGTCTTCATCGCTGACTCGGACCCTCAATTCGCCGCCGGCGGCATTGGCATTGATCAGTAAACGTCCGCCAGTGATTCTTACGATCGATCTTGTCCGGCGTAAGGATCGTTTGCGGCTTGCCGTGTTTAAGCCAACCCCCCACAACGTGGGACTCGTCATCCGCGCCACGCGTCTCAAGGCTCCCGAGTCGAGCCTCTCGAATCCGGTGATTCGTTCGGAGAATGCGTTGGCAATCGTGGATCCAACCACGGGCGGCATCTATCCCGTGGACCCCGAATCCCGTAGCAAACTGCGGTCGACAAATCCTCGCGAAGAGCTTCACGAGTTGTACTATCCGCCGATCATCGGTGTGGAAGCGACCGACGAACAAATGGAGCAAGCTGCAAAAACTGGCCGCCGATCGTTGGCTGGAATTCGTCGAATCGTTTCGAGTTCGCAACTCAAGCCAAGACCCCAGTCAATTCATCAAGGCGCCGTTTCGAGTGTCCGACGACAGCTTGGAATTCCTTTGGATGAATGTCACGGACATCGACGGGAACGAAGTTCGAGGACTGCTCGCGAACGATCCCGCCAATGTCGAATTTCTCCAACCACAATCTCCGGTCAGTGTGCCGGTCGGCGATGTGAACGACTGGATGATCAAGTCCGATAATGGAATCGTCGGAGGATTTACGGTTCCATCCTGGCCGCCGTGTCGGAGCGAAACGGCTAAGTCCGTTTATCGCGTTGCGGCTCATGCGTTCGAGAGCATCGTCGGACGATTTCGCGAATTCGGACAGTCAGTTTGAAAAATGGCGGTGAGCCATAGAATGGCGGTTTCAACAAAGGGTCAAAGTTGCTCGCGGATTGACGTCTCTTTCGTCCCAACGCTTTGAGCCGCGAGCATTGAACTTTGAACCACCCGACCCCTGCCTCATCCTTCCGCGCCGTTTCACATTCCAAACATGCCAAAGCCCTATGACGGAACAATCACAAGCTCCAGCCACTTCGACGAAATCTGCGGGCGGCGAAGAATCAATTGGCGTGGCCGATCAGCAGACCACGGACACGATGCAGCCGGCGACAGCTCAGAGGGCTCGCTTGGCTTTGGAACCGATGGACCCGCATCTCACGGACATCCAACCCGGCGGCGGTGTCGTCATTCTGTTGGAGAAACTGTGGGGCCGCTGGCGACGCTGCTGGCTCAAGTTCATGCGCCCCAGTTACGTCGAACGCATGCAGGCGTGTCGGCAGGGCGATGTCAACGGTTGCCCGCATGAAGTGCTGGATTCGCGTGATTTGAAGTATTACCGCAACCAGCCCAATTTCTGGTGGGCACCCGAAGACGATCCGTTTCGCTGGCGGGATTCGATTCCGTTTGCTCGAGCGGGACTGGCGGAGTTGCTCGTATTTTCGTTGATCACGTTCGGCCCCGCCGCAGGCATTGCTTGGGCCATCCGGACCTTCGAATGGACCGGGGGCCTGGCGGCGATCGGTTGGCTGGCGGTGTTCGCGTTGGCCGTGATCGGCATACTGATTGTGTGGTTCTTTCGCGATCCGCCTCGCCGAGTGCCGCAAGGCACGGGGCTCGTCGTGTCTCCCGCCGACGGCACGGTTTCTTGCGTCGAGGACATCGAATACGACGAATTCATCGACGGCCCAGCGGTGTTGGTGGGTGTGTTCCTGTCGATCTTCAATGTGCATATCAACCGGACTCCGATCAGTGCTCGCGTGATCGGGCTGCGTTACAAACCGGGCAAGTATCTGAATGCCATGCGGCCGGAATCGGCTCGCGAGAACGAACAGGTTGCCGTTCGCATCGAAGGCACCGAGTCTCCGTATCGCCGCATGGTCGTGCGGCAGATTACCGGTGCGATCGCCCGCCGCATCGTTTGTTGGCTCAAACCCGGCGACGTTCTGCAGCGGGGCGACCAGTTCGGCATGATCAAACTCGGCTCGCGCACCGAACTTGTGCTGCCCAAGGAAGCTGGGCTGGAAATCGCCGTTGCCGTGGGCGACAAGATTAAAGCCGGCAAGACGGTGCTCGCCCGATACGCGGAAGCGATCAACGGGCAATCCCCATCCACGACACCCGTTGCAGGTCCAACGTCATGAAGCACCGTGAAAAGCTGTTCGCCGTTTTGCCCACGTTGCTGACGCTCGGCAATGGGGCGTGTGGATTCGGCGCCATCACGTTCGCAGCCAAGATCGGCCCCACGAATCTCGGAGGCCACGAATTGTTCTATGCCGCACTGTTGATCTTTGCCGGCATGGTCTTCGACATGCTCGACGGCAGCGCGGCCCGCTTGACCAATCAAACCAGCGAGTTCGGCGCGCAACTCGACAGCCTGTGCGACGCGGTGACGTTTGGCGTGGCACCGGCGTTTCTGATGCTGCAATTCGTCCGCGAGTATTTGCCGTCGTTGTCGCACGAGGGCATGGAGCCGCTGTTTCTGCCCAATCGATTGCTGTGGGTGATCGCCGTGCTGTTCGTGTTGTGCGTAATCTTGCGGCTGGCTCGATTCAATGTCGAAACCGACGAAGAAGACTCGCACGAATTCTTCAGCGGACTGCCTTCACCGGCCGCGGCAGGAGCGGTCGCCGCATTTCCAATCGCCATGGGCGGCCTGCAAGACCTCGCAGTCAGCGACCGAGCACTGATCCAGCCGGTGGCGGAGTGGTTGGTGCCGGCCATGCAGATTGCTCATCCGTTGATCACGTTTCTGGTGGCGTGCTTGATGGTTTCGAGAATTCGCTACGCCCACGTTTTCAATCAACTCTTCCGAGGCAAGCGGAGTCGGCAACACTTGATTCAATTGTTGTTTGCCTTGTCGGTGGTGTTTCTAGTGCCGCCGATGGCGCTGCCGTTGCTCTTCTGCTACTTCGCGTTTGCCGCGCCGCTGCGAGCCTGTTGGACCGAGGTCGCGCGCCCACGAATCCTGAAGACACCCGATGTCACTCCACCGACGACCGATCCAGGATGAGGCAACTCGCAGATAGGGGTAGGAACGGTCGATTGGTTTCGACCGCCCCTCCCTCCGAACCGTACGTGCGGTTCTCCC
>JAQBZS010000924.1 GCA_027622115.1 Planctomycetota bacterium
CGATACAGTCGACCGAACGAGTGACAGGTCGAAAGATGTCGCTGGCGGACTCATATAGCACCTAAGAGTATGCGCCAGCCCGCGAAGCGGTTAAGTTCAACGATTTAATTCACACCGGCTGAAAGCGGTGATAACGTCAATACCACGGGATTATCCCTGGTTCGTGGAGGATTACCCCGAATTGCTGGCCGGAATTATCACCGATTTGCGAGATTTTATCGTGGCCTGAGTTTCGATCAAGAGAATCTGGCGATAATATCGGCATTTTCGGGATAATGAGCGGACGGGATTCGGATCGTGTGTGACCAGTGGGGAGTGTCCTATGTCTTTGATAGAGTTTCGGCGGCAACTGGCAACGTCCAATCTGCGTAAGAATGAGCGGACTTGGTTTCCTCGGTGGGTTGGGTCGTATGCCGCGTCGGTGGAAGATGGCTCAGGGACTGTGCGAATCACCGAGTCTTCCGTCATTGCTTTTTTGCAGGGGCTTCGAGACTCGGGAACCGCAGCGTGGCAACGCTTGCAGGCGGTGCGGGCGATTGAGGCGTATCGAAATGTGGTATTGCAGCAAGAAGAGCCGTCGTTACTTCAAATTCGAAGCAAATTGGTAGAAATCGCGGCCCGGGAACGACAGACGGGGGCCAGAAACGGACAGGTCGACGGGATGCCGACGGATGAGGACGTTGTGGGGCATCTGGACTCGAAAGAGCCGGAGATCATTCAGAAGGTGGAAAAACGAAAACGGGACAGGTTCGTTTGTTTGGCGTACATAGCGACTTAAACGCACCTATCCCGTTGCCCTGACCAACCGCGTGGCAAGATCACGGGCGAATGCTCAAGCTCGCGGCAATCGCGACTTCCAATTCGGCAATGCCGCCGACGACATAACGATCGCCCGCCAGACTTGGATGCTGTTCACGAATGGCAATGTCCGCGAAATAGGCTGAAAGCACGGCACCCGCGAGCGGGAATTGGCTGCTCAAGGTCTCGTAAGCCGCGTGGATTTCTGGGCCGCCCATCAGGCCATACCAACCGTGCAGCATCACTGATGAAAGTTCGTACGGTAGGATTCCTGTGTTGCCGACTAGCGTGGGGTAATTCCAGCGGTAGACGCCGTTCGAACCATCAATGAAATTCGTCAGACGATATGTCGGTGACTTTGCGTCAGGTTCCACGAGAACTCGGGTGGTGATTAACCGGCGATAGCCACTGCGGAGCTGTTGATAAAACGTGTGCTCGGACGTGCCGCTTTCGAAACCGCCGGCCATGGACTGCAACAGCGCGGGATAGCGACTGGCATGACCGGAATCTTCACCAATGCCCGGAACCGGAGCCGGTCGAGTCCCGGCAACCACCGATTCGTAGCCCGCGTATTGGTAAGCGTAGTAGTCCTGCCAAACTCCAGGTTGAAAGATCCAACTCCCGTCCGAAAGAAACACACCTTCCTGCTCGTACATTTGCCGCGCCACGCCAAGCACGTCGTCGAGAAGTGCGGTATGAACCGTACTCCCGGTATGGAGTCTCTCGTAGGCACGAAGATCCGCAGCGACGGCCATGACCATCAACGTCGAATCGTGAACGGCCCGGTAATAGCTGTATCGCACATCCGTATTCGCCAGCTTCCACGTCACGCGTTCCCGCATGCTGGGAAACGTCGTGAACCAGTTTCCGGCCGGTGTTCGCAGCCAGAGGTCGCCGATCTCGGCATACAAGATGGATACCAATTCGTTGGATACCAAATCCAAACGACCGTTGACCGCGGCGAGCCGAACGAACTCAGCTGCGGAGTAAAAGTATTGCAGCCGATCAATCTCGCGGGTGATTTGGGAATGATCGAAGCTTGCGGCCCGTCGATAATGATCGGCCAACTCAGTCAGCCACGCTTGCTGATCGAATTGGAACGCTCCGTGGATGAGCATCAACATCCGAACTCCGGCGTCGTATCGATCTCGCTGGATCCACAACGGATCCGCCAAGTACTCGGATACGGATTGAGTCCAGAGCGATTGCATGCGGCTCAGATCGTCGGGGCACAGACCGTGGGCGTCGATTGCCAGGCATGCGACCTGAAGATCTACGGCGCGGCTCCAAGGTCCGGGTCGGTCGTCGGCTCCCCAAGCTCGCACCCAACCGCGGTAGCGACCGTCTCGCAGCCCAAGCGTCGGCGTGTACGAATTCACGGCCAGGTGTTTTTCGGTGATGACACGCCTTTGGCCGTTGGTCAGGTTGTCGACTCGCAGTTCAAATCGCGCGGCCCGTGCGTCGGTGGTCCAGGCGAATGTGGGACGCGAGCGATCCACGTTCGCGTCCGGCGCGGTGAATTCGAGCAATCCCGGTCGATCCGTATGGATTTCAAATTCGAATCGCGGACTCGACCGTCCGGTGGTCATTCCCGGTCCGAGTGCGGTGACCCACGCCTGATACGACCCGTCCGGCAAGCGCGAAGTCGGTGTGAACGCCGTGGTCGTCAAATTGCGCTGGCGAACAATTTGGGACTTGCCGCTGGTCGAGTGATTGATCCACAAGTCATATCGGACCGCGTGCTCGGACGCCGTCCAAGTGATCGTTGGGAATTCGCTCCCAAATACGACCGGACTTGTGAAATTCGATGGGACCGGCACACCCACATTGAGCCTGAAGTTGAAGCCTTCGCCCCAGGGACCGGCAACCCCCAACTCGTTGACGCCACGCACCCAAGCGCGGTAGTGACCGGCGCTCAAGTCCGTATTCGCTAACCACGTGTTGCTCGTAAACCGCTCGTCGCGAAACACCTGTCGTTGGCGAGTCAGCAGATCATTGACCCAGAGATCATTGACCCAGGGTGATCTGTTCCAAGACAGCATCAACGAGCCGTCTTCCTGACGTACTGGTCCAACGATCGTGGTGGTCGACGGTCGTGGAACTGCAACTGAGAAAGTGACGCCGGAACTCCAGCGAGACCATTCGTCCGCGCGATTGGCCGATCGAACCCAAAATCGATAATCGCCTTCAGCCAGCGACTCGGCCGGCTTCCAGGAATCCAACGTCAGATTCTTGTTTCGTAGAATTGGGCGATTGTCATGCGTCAGGTCATGCACCGAAATGTCGAAGCGTTCATCGGACCCCGACGATCGCCATTGAAAGACCGGTCGAGTCGTGCTGACGGTTCCATTGAAGACTTCGAGTGTTGGCGAAGTCGGAGTTGGCAAGTCGACCCGAAAAGCGACTTTCGGGCTCCACGCGCTGGCGATTCCGGAATCGGCGATCGCTCGGATCTCGACCGTATAGTTGCCTTCGGGAATCGGTAGTGGCGGCGTGAATTCAGTCTCCGTGATGTCCCAGCGTCTCAAGAAGGGCGCGAAGCCGGTATCGGTATAATTGATCCACAGGTCATAACGTGCTGCCCCGTTGACCGCCGTCCACGCCAGCGTCGGTTGATCGCCGACGATTTCGCCGTCGGCCAAATTCAGTTGCGGGCAATCCAGCACGGAATTCGAGAGCACGCATCGCTCCTCTAGAAGCTATCTGAAAACGTAACCTGTGCTGCGGTCAGTACTTAAACGCCAGAGGCTGATGCTT
>JAQBZS010000925.1 GCA_027622115.1 Planctomycetota bacterium
CGGGCAGGAGTGGAGTGCCCGTCCTACAACAAATCTCGGCATTCACACCCAGAAACGGAAGAACCAAAGTCTTCGCTGTGCCACGGGGTCGGCGGAGAAACGCGAGGGTGAATTGCGCGATGCCGTAGCCGGTCAGTCGTGTCCAGCGACGCGGGGTCGGTTAAGAACGAGTGGATACCGTGGGTACACGAGTTGCCTCACTGCACAACCGGCAACAGCCTTGCCATTCCGTGAGTGACCTCGCGAGTGACGATCGACCCGATCAGCGTTGTGGCGGTGCAGTCATGGACCTCGACCGTTGCCAAGCTGCCGATCAGTCGCGGATTGCCGTCGAACACCACGATGCGGTCACAATCCGTGCGGCCTGTTAGTTGAATGGCGGGCGAATCCGGAAGTTCGGCATCGACGAACGGCAGCCCCAATTCAAAGGTCGTCGGAGCGCCTTCGACTGGAACCGGACTGCTGACGTGCGCTTCGGACTTTTGACGCTTCAATGTGGCTTTGCTCGGCCCTTCAACCAACACCTCGGCTTCGCGGCCAATGAATTCCACGTTGTCCTCTTCGCTGATCTCGTTTTGAAGAGCCAACATCTCGTTGTTGCGACGCTTCTTGACGGATTCCGGAACGTCGTCTTCAAACAGTTCGTCGGCTCGGGTTCCCGTCCGAGGGCTGTACTTGAAAATGAAACTGTTCTTGAAACGGAACTCGCTGATCAAGTCCATGCTCTTCTGAAACGCCGTGTCGGTTTCGCCGCAAAACCCCACGATGAAATCGCTCGAAACCGAGCAGCCGGGGACGATGTCCGCAATGCGGCCCATCATCTCGCGATAGTCTTCCACCGTGTAGCCGCGCTTCATGCGTTTCAGCACGTCGTTGCACCCGGACTGGGCCGGAACGTGCAAGTATCGCACGACCTTGGGCAAATCGCGGACGGCTTGCAGTAAGACTCGGTCCATGTCCTTGGGATAGTTGGTGACGAACCGAATGCGGTCGATGCCGGGTGTGTCGTGGATCAATTCCAGCAAGTCGGCGAGCGTGAACAGTCGACCGTCTTGCGTGTGGCGATAGCTGTTGACGGTCTGACCCAGCAGCGTGATTTCCTTGACGCCTTGGTCGGCCAGCACCTGGATTTCGCGATGGATATCTCGAGGCGACCGGCTTTGTTCCGGTCCGCGAGTCATCGGGACCACGCAATACGTACAGAACTTGTCGCAGCCGATCACAATCCGCACGTAGGCTTGAAATGGAGTCGGTCGCATTTCGGGATCGCGTAGCGGATCGTAGCTTTGGAAGCTGCCGGACACTTGGTCCCGCGAACCGTCTCGGCGACCCAGGCTGAGCGCCGTTTTCCGCGTGCGGTCTTGCCGAGCCTCGTCGATCAATCGCGGGATCTCGGAAAGCTGACCCGTGCCGACCACCATGTCCACATGTGGGGCGCGTTGGAAGACCTTCATCTGGTCCTTCTGAGCCATGCAACCGATGACGCCGATCACTTGGTTCGGACGCTGGCGTTTCGAATACTTCAAGCGTCCGAGCGCGCTGTAGATTTTGTGCTCGGCGTGTTCGCGGACGCTGCACGTATTGAACAAAACCGTGTCGGCTTGTTTGACGTCGGGCGTCAATTCGTAGCCCTGATTGCGCAACGCAGCCACCACCAACTCGCTATCCAGTTCATTCATCTGGCAGCCGACTGTTTCGATGAACAACTTGCGGTTGTGGTCCGGCGGATGGGTGGGTTTCGCTGTGAATTCAGTCATATGTGCGTCGACTTTTGTGCTTGAAGTGAATCGCCCAAGCCAGTGTAGCCAAGCTCGCCCAAGCCAGTGTAGCCAGGCTCGCCAGAGCGTGGTTTTTCACCGTCCGGCGAGGGCGCTACGTGGTTTCTCCACCGTCTGGCGACGGCGGCTACGTGGTTTTTCCACGCATTCTCAATCTGGGCGAAGCACTAGTCCTTGTGTTCATACTCGCGAAGGTCTTCCAGGTCGATGAACTCCAGCGCCGACATGTGTGTGGCTTCGAGCACCACCGGGGCCGCGTAGCCGGCGTCGAGTGCCTGCTTCCAGCGTTGAGCACACAGGCACCAACGGTTCCCCGGTTGCAGTCCCGGAAACCCGTATTCGGGCATCGGCGTGGTCAAGTCGTTGCCCGCATGTTGCGAGAACGCCAGAAACTCTTCGGTCACCACCGTGCAAACCAAATGCAGTCCCATGTCTTCTCGACCGGTATTGCAACAGCCGTCTCGAAAGAATCCGGTCATGGGATCCGTTCCACAAGTTAGCAATTCCGTTCCGAGTACGTTTTTCGCTGGCACGCTTCGGGCTCCGAGTTGGTTTGAAGGTCGCTGCGGGGATTCTAATCAGTTGGCCAACGAAAAACTCCTGCTTGAGGACAAGCAGGAGTTCCGAGATGGACCGTTTAAGGCGGCAGCGCGAGTTGCGACCTCTATTTACTCGTTTTCTTCTTCTTTTTGGATCGCTCTGCGTCTCGCGCTTTGGCGGCGGCGACCAATTCATTCACCTTCCCCTGCTGCTCTTCGGACAGAATCGCTTTTGTTTCCGCGTCACGTTTTGCTTGGAGGTCGGAGATTTGTTTTTGCAAGACTTCGATTTGGTTGTGATACGTTTCTTGAATCTTGTAGATGTCGTCCTTTTGCTTCGTGCTCAGTCCAACCTGACCGTAGTAATTCGGCAGCCGACGACGGAAAGTTCCGGCCTTCTTTCCGGCATCTTTCTTCGCCACGTCTTTCTTGGCCCCGTCCTTTTCTTGTGCAATCGAAACCGGCGCGCTGAATTGAGCGGCAACAATCATGGACACCAACGCCACACACGCCAAACACATAGCCCGTCTCATAGAAACCTCCTCGACTAAGAATGATGGTGCGGACTCCTTCACAGACAGTCGCGACTCCATTCCATAGGCCCGGCATCTTCCCCGGAAGAACTAGTCGATTCAAGTCCATACGGGTTGACGCAGGAAACAGTTCAACAGGTTTGGGACTCGACCACAGCCTCAACAACCGGCGGTGCAAGTCCGATCGAGATATGTCAAGCTTGAGGCATCATCTTGACCCGCTTCGAATCAGGAGATTCCCATGGGCTCGACCGTGCAGTCATTTTGCTCGACCATTGGCGTTTGCATCGCGATGCTGCATGTTCTCGTTTGCGGGACATCGCTGATTGCCGACGACGCGATTCCAGTGAGCGACCCGGACGGCATTCGCTACTTCGAAACGCATGTTCGACCCTTGCTGGCCGAACGCTGCTACAAGTGCCACGGCTCGAAGAAACAGGAATCATCGCTGCGGCTGGATTCGTTCGTCGGACTGATGAAAGGCGGCGACGCGGGAGAGTCGATCGTTCCGGGCAAGCCGACGCAGAGTCTGTTGATCACGGCGCTGAAGTATCAGGATCCGAACTTGCAGATGCCGCCAAACGGCAAGTTGACCGACCGAGACATTGCCAAATTGTCGCGGTGGATCGAAATCGGAGCACCGCATCCGGACGCCACGGTCGGACCAGTCGACTCGAAAAAAAGAATTAACTGGCTAATACTAA